>CACVAQ010000137.1 GCA_902727865.1 uncultured Aureispira sp.
AATAAGTTCACTAAAATAAAATCAAGCTTTGGGAACTTTTTATAGCGCTGCACAGTTGAGCAAGATATCAATACAAACCAAGTGTATTTTTTTTATAGAATCACTATATCTATTTTTTGCCGTTATGAAAGTCTAAAAATTCTTTCCTACTTCTATGCCTTTTTACAGATCGGATGATCTGTCTCTTATGAATGCTCATTCATACTCAAAGGCGATTGATTACGCAAAAAATAAAAAAATGACAACAACAGATTTAGATTTTGATAGCGTAAAAGCGCTATTACGCAGCCCTCTTGAACAAAATCAACGAGTTGGTTTGGCTCTATTAAATCCTATTACCATACCTAAAGATCCCGAATTAGCAGAATTAATGACCAACAGCAATGATAAGTTATTGTGGTGTATTGAATTTGATTTAGCGGAAAAAGTGTCTCTAATAAAACTAGATTACGGCTTTAGTCATCGAAAAATTTCCTTGGCTCCATTTATTAACTTAGAAAAGCTCTATCTTAATAAACAACATTGGAATCGAGGGCAAATACCATTTCATGCCCTACAAAAAGTAACTACCTTAAGCCTGACAGGACATCAATTATCCTATTTTCCGCATGGTATCAATGCCTTAAAGCAACTAGACAGCCTTTATTTGGGAAAAAACTGTTTCCTTAAAATCCCAGCTCAAATCAGTCGAATTCACAACTTGCGGGTCTTGATTTTATCTAGAAATAGGTTAAAGAACATTCCAACACAACTTTGTCAGTTGAGTAAGTTGAAGAATTTAAACCTTAGTCAAAATCATTTAACAACGATTCCTAGAGATATTGGCTTATTAAAAAAATTAGAGCTATTCAACCTATCGAATAATAAACTAACAGAGCTTCCTACAAATATTGGCGAGCTTCGTCGGTTAAAATCATTAAATTTAAGTTGCAATCAACTAAAATCATTGCCCAACTCTATTCGAAATTTAACGCAGCTAGAAAAGCTAAATTTAAGAGGATGTCCTATTGCCAAAAACAAAGGGTTTATCAATCGACTTCAATCTTTTTTGCCCAATACAGACATACAATTTAATAAAAAATAGCCTTTCATTCCTTCTAATAATACTCTAGATGCAAAAAACACTTTATAAAAATAAAAATTTAAAAAAAAGCAAACGTTCGTGAACAATTTAAACACTTTGCTGTTATAGGGTTCATACAAACGTTTCGAAGAAGGCTTAAAAAACCTTCTTTTTTTTTGCCCCTATCTCAACTAAAACAGCTCATCCTTCTGGCAATAAAAAAAACGCAGCACTCAATAAAGAGCACTGCGTCAATAAATTATACTGCTTACAGCTATAGATTAGGAATATAACACTCCCATTCTATTTCTGATTTATTCTACTTAGTTTTGAGCTTTGAATTTTTTCAAGGCTTCGTTCAAACGAGGAACAACCTCAAACAAATCACCAACAACACCATAATCAGCCGCTTTAAAGAAAGGCGCTTCAGGATCTTTGTTGATAACAACGATTACCTTAGATTGATTGACTCCAGCTAAATGTTGGATCGCACCAGAAATACCAATAGCAATGTACAAGGTTGGACGAATCGCAACACCTGTTTGACCAACATGCTCGTGGTGAGGACGCCAATCTACATCCGCAACAGGACGAGAACAAGCCGTCGTTGCGCCTAAAATAGTAGCCATTTCTTCTACGATGCCCCAGTTTTCAGGCCCTTTCATACCACGACCAGCAGAAACTACTAATTCCGCTTCTGGCAATGGAACGATACCATCTACAGTCGCTTTTCCTGTCACACGTATACGTGTTGCAGGAGCCTCTACTG
Source organism: uncultured Aureispira sp. (assembly GCA_902727865.1). Taxonomy (GTDB): domain Bacteria; phylum Bacteroidota; class Bacteroidia; order Chitinophagales; family Saprospiraceae; genus Aureispira. The sequence continues at coordinate 1,833 of CACVAQ010000137.1, forward strand.
CCAAGGTTTCAACCGTTGCATCACTACCACTTGCCGTAGGACGGAAGGTGTTTGGAGCAATTGTTACTACTTTGTTCGCAGATGCAATCTCATAGGTCGCAAAACCTTTTCCAGAGAAAACGCCTTTTTGAACAGAAAAAGTTCCTGAAGCAGGCGCTGTAATAACAGAAGATACCATACCAGCATCCATACGCACTGCTACACGACCCGCTAAAGATTTTCCAGAAGAAGAATGTGCAAAAACAACACAATCTGCTCCCAATTTAGCCGCAGCATTACTAATAATAGCAGCATATACTTGAGAATCAAAATCATCGGAAGCCGCAACATTATATACTTTTGAAGCACCATATTGCCCCAATGTCTCAGCACCTTCCGCTGTTCCAATCGTCAAAGCGATACATTCAGTACCCAATGCTTGAGCCGCCAAATTGCCATACGTTACTGCTTCTAAAGCAGCTTTCTTGATAGAGCCAGTTAAGCTCTCTGCAAATACTAAAACAGCCATATATTAAATTACTTTTGCTTCGTTATGTAATAGATTCACTAATTCGTCCATATTTTCTGGATCAATTAGTTTCACCCCAGTTTTCTCTGCTGGGTAGTCGTATTTTACGACAGTTGCCAAATCAGCCGCTTCGACTGCTGGAATTACTGTAATTGGCTTACGCTTAGCCATCATAATACCACGCATATTTGGGATGCGTTGTTCAGCCATACCTTTAGCACAACTCAACACAAAAGGAGCATCTACTTCTAGTGTTTCTTCTCCACCTTCTATATCACGGTTAATTGTTGCCGTTGTTCCTTCAACAGTCATTTTTGTACCGTAAGAAATAAACGGCATGTCCAACAACTCTGCGAGCATTGCTCCTACTTCAGAACCATTATAATCAATGGTTTCTTTACCTAAAAGTACCATATCAAACTCTCCTGCTTTAGCATAAGCAGCAATTTGTTTTGCTGTGAACAAAGCACTAGTAGCTGCTGCATCTACACGCACAGCGCTATCTGCACCAATCGCCAATCCTTTACGGATAACCGTCTCGTTCGCTTTTGGTCCTACATGAAACAAGGTTACAGAACCGCCTAATTGCTCTTTTAACTCCAAAGCACGTACCAAGGCATACCACTCATCGTATGGGTTCATTATAAACTGAACACCATTTGTATCAAATTCTGTATCACCGTTGGTGAACTTGATCTTAGTAGTTGTATCTGGCGTCTGGCTTACACAAACTAATAATTTCATAAAATTGTATTTATATTTTTAAAACTTTCAATATTTTTTGAAACACGCCCAATATAAACAAGTCTAGGTGATTTTTATAATGAAATTGCACTTTATTTCAACAATTGCAAATAGCGCTCTGAAATTTGACACAAAAAAAGCTTTTGTAGCTTACGATTAACAAGAATAGCTATACATAGCTAAAAAAATTGGTATGGATTTCGCCCCATTTAAAACATACGTAGAACCTTCTATTCATAAAAAACGACTTAGGACTCTTTTTTTGATAAGTAGATTCGATATTTTATTAGATAAAAAAACGTTTAGCTCGCTTCGCTCATGAGAAGAGTTGTCCTGTACACATATAAATACAGGGTGTAAAAAGTTTCAATAGATCAAAAATTAAATAATTATACCTAAAGAATAGTTAGGGGGCTTGAAGTATGGTATCAGACACTTTGAAAGTGTCTGATACCATACTTGCCCACTATTCAATAACTTTTTACACACTGTAATAAATTTTACACCATGATAAAAAAACTACTGTTCACCTTCGGTTTATTTATTTTTATGATCCATCTACAAAGCTGTTCCGAACAAACTGGCTGTATTGATACGAAAGCGATCAACTATGACCCTAGTGCCGAAACGGCCAGCAACGATTGTCAGTATCCAACATTGGCTGTTGAATTTGACTTTAAGTTAGGCAACCAGCCCTTTGAAATAAATCGTATTTACAACCTTAATGGCTACAATACTGCTTTTAAAGAGTTTCAGTTTTATGTATCGGGCGTGCAACTTATTCGCTCCGATCAAACGACGGTTTATTTTGAAAGCTTATACCCTTTGATAAAAACGACAAGCAGGCGTTTTTCTTTGGGGGCGGCTTCTGTAGAAACGTATGAGCGAATTAAATTCCATGTCGGAGTGGATGCTACGGCCAACGATTTTATTTCCAATTATCTAAATGACTCCAACCATCCACTCTATTTACAATCTCCAGATACCATGCACTTTAACCTTAATGAAGGCTATGTGTTCTTAAAAATGGTAGGAAAGGTAGATCGAAATGGCGATGGTATTCCGAATGAAAATGAAGCCTTTGATTTTAGAATTGGTAGCGATTCATTATTGCAATCCATTGATTTGTTGATGAATAAAACGCTAAGCCAGGCAGAAGAAGTCATTCAATTAGAAATAGATGTTGAAGCCTTATTAAATAATGTTAATTTGCAAACAGACCTAAAAACGCATACTTCTGATAATTTTCCTTTGGCAAATAAAATAGCGAACAATATTCCGACGGCCATTCAAATTCATTAATTACATCCCTTTTTAGAAAATGTCGCCGTATTTTTACTAGGAAGGGCGAATCCCTTTTTTTAAGCATACAAAAAAATCATTCCTTTTTAGTTTGAATATACTCCTCGACCAAATCTTGTAAAATATCCAAAGAAACTTGCCCATTGGTTAGCAAAACTTCATGAAATTCTCGCAAATCAAATGCTGCGCCTAACTCTAGTTCTGCCCGTTTTCTCAACTCTAAAATTGTAATCATCCCAATTTTGTACCTTATTGATTCCGCAGGCAATACAAGCTGTCGTTCTACCATCTTTAGACATTCTGTAGCTGGATTGGGCGTATTCTGTTGATAATACGCTATGGCTGCTTCTTTTGTCCATTTCTTCTGGTGTAAACCAACATCAACCACCAAGTGACAAGCCCGCCACAACTCTGCCGTCAAACGCCCAATGTCGGCATAAGCCTCTTGATAGGCCCCCATTTCTTTCGACAAAAAAGCGGCATACATTCCCCAACCGTCCACATAGGCTCTAGACGTATTTTCCAAGCGACGAAACTTCGGCAGATGTACTAAAGAGGCCTCTATTCCCTCTTGCAAATAATGCCCTGGTATCGCTTCATCATACAGCAGCACATCCATAATATATTTCGGCAACTGTTTCATGTCGTCTGTATTCACATAATAAATACTAGGTTTATTGTCTCCTAATAAAGACGCTGGAGGAATTGTTTTTAAAGTAGTTTTAGGTTTAGAAAAAACCAAGGGTTTTATAATAAGTTCTTTCTTGGGTTTGGTAATAAAGAAGCGGTCTAACTTGTTCTGTATTGAATCTAAAATCGCTTCTTCTCGATCTATATAGGCTTGTTTTCCACGCTTTGTATTTGGGTAATAAAATTGAGGATCATTTTGCAAAAATTTAAAAAAAGAGTGCAAGTCGCCCTCATAATTTAGCGTTTTAAGAATCGTTCGCAGCTCGTCTTGGATGCGACTTACCTCTTCTTCCCCCAAATTATAAACCTCCTCTGCGGTCAAAGGCGTGGTGGTTTGTTCTTTTAATTTGAAGGCATAAAACTCCGTTCCAGCCTCCCATCTCCAAACTCCAACTTCGTCTGTTGCTTTCTTTTCTAACGCAACTAAATACTTGTATAAACGTTGATAAGAAGGAACAAAGGCTTCGTCAAACGCTTGTATTAAGCGTTCTTTCAGCACTTCCTTTTCTGCCGCATCTATGCTTAGTTTTTCTATTTTTTGATTAAAATTTAGCAATACTAAATTGGGTTCGTCGGCTTTATTTTCCATTATTTCTTGAATAGAAATAAAAACACCTCGAAATAGAAATTTAGGCAAAATGAAGTTCTTTTTTGAACGCAATTCCAATTGTACGATTAATGCATCTATCTTTTCTCCGACCTTTTCAACCCTAGCAATATAGGCTTCTGCGTCTTTTCGATCAGCGATTTCATGTTCCTTTATCAACACAGATACAATGCTTGCATGCGCCCCTTTCACCAAATTCACGGGATAAGTATAATGCCGATATTGATAGCCTTCTAAAGCTACTTTTAATTGCCGCTTCAACAACCTTGCACTCCATCTTGCAGGCTCCTCCAAACAGGCAGACAATAAAATGCTATCTTCCAAATAACGGAGCATTTTTTGATTATACAGATGTTCCTTTTTTGCAAATGCCTCTGTTCGCAGCGTCCATTCTCCTTGCTGTTCTTTTCGACCTAATCTACCTTGCCATTCTGGGTCTCGAAGTACTCGTTCTTCAAAATAACGCTCAAAAAACAAATCAGCCTTCGTCGTCCCTTCTTTGACCTGCTTTTTGGTACAATCTATACTTAAACTAAAGGAAGTGGGGCGTTGTTTCTTAAAGACATAGAGATAGCTTACATAGGCGAGTACAGCCAACAAAACTGCTATGACAAATTTTACTTTCAGGTTAAAATATCCTTCCATTTTTATAGTGATTACGGTATGAATCGTTCGGTAAAAAACCACAAACGAAGGCGACAGTTAATGCGCTTTTCCATTCTTTGACCACCTTTTTCAAGAGTTTTTATCTTTGCAAAGCAAGCTTGATTTACAAACTGATTTGCAAAAGTGGTTTTAGATTTGAATTTTACATTTTAATTGGGAATAAATTCGTCATCCTCCTACAAAATTAATAATTAATGCTAATTTTGTCTTAATATGAATATACTAACTGAAACGAAACATTTATTACTCAAAGAAATACGTCTAGAATTTCGCCAAAAATATGCAATTAGCGGCATTTTACTCTATGTAATTTCCACGGTTTTTGTGGTTTATATCACATTAGGGCAAGAAGTCGGTGGGGCCATTTGGGCGGCTTTATTTTGGATTATTGTACTCTTTGCTTCTGTCAACGCTATTGCCAAAAGCTTTGTTCAAGAAAGCCCTCGTCGGCAGCTTTACTATTATTCCTTGTCCAATCCCGCTTCTGTCATTTTAGCTAAGATGATTTACAATGCCTTGTTATTGTTAGCCATTTCATTTTTAGCTTTTTTTGTATTTTCGGTTGTGGTTGGTAATCCGATACAACTTCCTTGGTTATTTTATCAAACGCTTGCCTTAGGCGCTTTGGGCTTCTCGATTACCTTTACGTTCATTTCGGCTATTTCGGCCAAAGCCAACCAAAGTGCGACCCTCATGGCCGTGTTGAGCTTCCCTGTGATCATTCCGATGTTAATGACCTTAATGCGCTTAACTAAGATCTCCGTTGGCTTGATGACCGATTCCGCTTATTACAAAGATATGCTCATTTTGCTTTGTATTGATGTTATTTTAGGCGCTTTGGCGTTTATTCTGTTTCCTTATTTGTGGCGAGATTAATA
>CACVAQ010000138.1:0-11724 GCA_902727865.1 uncultured Aureispira sp.
CCCAATTGAGCCCTAATTGGGTCTAAAATCTAATATCTAAAAGCGGAGCGATCTAACATCTAATAAAATGCTAAGTAGATTCGATATTTTATTAGATAAAAAAACTTTTGTCCTGTACTCAGAAAAACATTACTCCGTTGAAAAATCGTATTAGTTTGATTATCAGTAGTATGCACTTTTGCTAAAAAAAAGCATTAAAAGACTGATAATCAAACTAATGCAAGATGCTTTTTTATGTTTTTCATAGAACCCGAAGGCTCACGAAGTAAAAACTAAAAAATCAACGGAGTATTATAAAAATAAACCTTGTGTTTTTATTAATAGACACCTCTAATTGTCCTAATTTTGTATCTTTAGGATACCTGCTATTTCTCCAGAAGAACTTAAATACTTGCTTCATCAAATCAAATTGACTTCTCAGAACATATACTATATAAGAGGGGGTAATACAAGGTAATTATTCACTTTCAATATATCAACTAAAAGTCTTTTTTTAGATGGAAAGCCCCAAAAATAAAGCCATTTCTATACTTAGAAACAATCGTGATCTACTTTATTATAATAATTTTTTGTTAGATACAGAAGCGAATCAATTTTATCAAAACTTACTTGCTGATTTAAATTGGCAACAATACCCGATTCGAATGTTTGGAAAAACAATGTTACAACCTCGATTAATTGCTTGGCATGGAGATCAAGGCATCCAATACACCTATTCTCAAACTACATTAATAGCGGAAGGTTGGGACGATAATTTAAAGCAAATTCAAAAAAAATTAAGGCAAAATTTTCAATTAAACTTTAACTCTGTCCTAGCGAATTTATATCGAGATGGGCAAGATAGTATGGGCTGGCATAGTGACAACGAAAAAGAATTAGGAAAACAGCCTATCATTGCTTCCATTAGTTTAGGCGTTGCTAGAACCTTACAATTTCGCCATAAAGACAATCATAAAATAAAAACTTCTATTGTCCTAGAACCAGGTAGTTTATTGTTAATGCAAGGAAATACGCAAGAAGATTGGCAACACCAAATTGCTAAAACAAAAAAAGTAACAACACCTAGAATTAACTTAACCTTTCGAATCATCCACCCTTAAGAGCTTCTTGAGGCTTTAAGAATCGGCCCAAAGGGCTTCTGTCATTGCACGTTTACTTTTGGTCATTCACTTAAGCGTAACAAACGTTTTGACGATTTTCACAAAGACTTTTGAACGAAGTGACCACGAACATAGCGAGTAACAAAGCGAACTACTTTTATTCTTACAAGGCCTTTGTCTTATCAATATAGTTCTATACAAAAAAAGCGGCTGCCCAAATGGACAGCCGCTTTATTATAGTTCGATACTAATGTATTCTTATCGTATCAATGTAAACTCACCTCTAATTAGGATTGGATTTCCTACTGAAGGAATGTACTCAAATACATAGATATAAATATCTTGTGGTTGAGGAACACCTTGGTAAGTACCATCCCAGAAATGGTTAATATTATCGTTGTAGATCAATTGTCCCCAACGGTTGTAAATCTTAAATTGAATTACTTTGTCTGACATTTGCAAACCAGCAGGTTGGAATAAATCATTAATTCCGTCACCATTTGGTGTAAACGCAGTAGCCATTCCCATGTAAGATTCAACTGTTATTTCTACTGAACCTGTAGCAGAACAAGGTCCTGCTGTTGCTGTGAATGTCAACACGGTAGACCCGTTACCAGGGTTACCTGTTGCATCTGTAGCATTTACCGTAGAATCTGTAATCGTTACGATTGAAGGATTACTTTGTGTCCAAGTATAAACAGGGTTCGCATGATTTGTTGTCACACCACCATTGATTGGAATAATATCATTTACTTGAATTGTTGCTGTCTGTTGACCAGTAGCTCCAACCCATGCATTTACGCCTAAGCTAATATCTACCACTGTAATTGATTGTGTCACGGCACAAGAACCAGAAGTTGCTGTTACAGTATAAGTCCCAGCAGCCATACCCGAAATATTCTGAGTAGTTGCTCCATTAGACCACAAGTAAGTAGTTGTAGCGGAATCACCAGTCATCAAGGTCACATTTGCATAAGAAGATAAATCTCCATTACAAATGATATCATCTTTATCTGTAATTGCAATTTGTAGTGTACTACTGTTCATTGTCAAAGGACCAACAGTTACAGTACATCCTTGATAAGTTACATCACAAGTATATGCTGTACCTGCATTTAAAGCAGTTGCAGTAGCTCCTGTTTGTCCATCACTCCATAAGTATGTAAACGGACCATTAGGGCCATTCACAACAGATCCAGCTGCTGTAATACTACCATTTGATAGGTTACAAGATGGGTCATTTTGTGCTGTAAAGCTAGCTGAAAGCGTTGGTTGTACTAGCGTTGTATCTCCAATTGAAGAACATCCTGAAGTAGCATCCGTTACCGTAACAATATAAGAACCAGCCGCTAAGCCCGTTACAGGATTAGTGGTTTGTCCAGTTGACCAGCTGTAATTTAAGGTACCAACGGCACCAACAGTCAATACAGTAACAGCACCATCGCTACCGCCACATGTTGGGTTTGTAACGTTAAATCCAATGACACTTAAAGCACCATTTTCTTGTACCATTGCGGTTCCAGTAGCAGTACATCCATTAGAGATACCAGTTACTGTAACATCGTATGTTCCTAATCCTAAACCAGTAATCAAGGCTGTTGTTTGACCACCTGCGTTTGGAGACCACTGATAAGTATATCCAGCAGGATCACCTGTAGCAACTGCTGTAATTTGACCGACAGAAGTACCACATCCTGTATTAATCACCGGCATTGCTGTGACACTTACCGTTGGGCTACCTGTAATTAAAACACTATCAATTGCTTCACAACCATTAGCATCTGTTACAGTAACAACTGTCATACCAGCAGGTAAGTTAGTTGCTGTTGTTCCAGTAGAAGTACTATTAGACCATGAATAAGTATAAGCATTTGCATTCCCTACTAAATTAAAAGTCGCAAAGATCGTTGCTGTCCCGTCTCCTACACAACTTGTGCTTGGTGTCGAGTTTATTGTAAGAGCAGGTAGTGCTGGGAATGGAGAATTAACTGTTACCGTCAATACATCCACACAGTTATTCACATCGGATAAAGTGACATTGTAGTTACCACGTGCCAAACCTGTAGCCGTAGCGGTCGTTTGGTTACCAGCAGCAGCATCCCATAGGAAGCTATAAGCAGGAGTACCACCGATTGCAAGAACAGTTCCTGTTCCATCTGAATCAGCAAAACAATTAGTTAAAGTCGTTGTATCTAAAGAAATCATCAATGAATCTGGCTGTGTAATTACTAACGTATCTGTATTTACAAAACAACCAAATGTATCTGCTAAATAAGCATAGTAGACTCCTGCAGCCAAACCTGTGAAGGTTGCTGTTCCTTGTGAAAGTCCAACAGGAGTTACAAATGGCGCACCAATCTGAGCTCCAGAAGTATCAAATAAAGTAGCACTATAACTAGGATGATCTCCTAATACACCACCATCTATATTAATCGTCATTGTTCCATCATTCGCACTATTACAAGATAAGTTTGTAACCGTTGATGTATTTGGCATTGGACAAGGAGTTGTACAACACTCTAAGTATACAGCAGCATTTGTTGGACATGGTCCAGCTCCACCAACTGCACGAACTAAAATATTACCACAATCACCATTCGTCAAACCAGTTAATAAGAAAGAACTGTCTGCATATGGTCTAGGTATCCAAGTCACCCCTGAATCTAAACTGTATTCCCATCCTGTTGCTCCTGGAGAACCACCCCACTCAAACAATACTGTTGTAGCTTGATTTGTTGCTGTTCCACAAGCAATCGTTGGAATTGGAATCTGACTGTTTACAACGATTTCAATTGAATCCGTTAAAACACATCCTTGTTCATTAATCTCTACGACATATGTAGTCGTAGCTTGAGGAAATGCATTCGGATTGTATGCTGTTGGATCTGACACAGCAAAACCTGGTGTCCAGTTGTAAGTAAGTGGTCCAAATAAGAAGGCAACTCCTGGCGTGAAACGGTAAGCATCATTGGTCGCTGACCAGTTTGCTACTCCATTACGTCCTGGAACGGCAAATCCTGCTGTACCATCTGCATTTTCAATACCTTGAGTCGTCACATCAAAAGCTGAACCGACGATACTTGTTGTGTGTATATCAACTAAATTTGTTCCCTCATGTAGGACAATTTGTCCAGTTATATTATTTGAACCACCAAAACGAGGTACATTAATATAATTTACAATTAATTGACGGTTTGGTGCCGTACCTACTGTAAAGTATTCTATCGTACCACCACTATTGGGATTTATATCTTCCCAAGCAAAAGCAATCAAGTTATTTGGAGTAGTAGGATTTGGTAATTGTTGACCAGAACAACATCCTTGAGGAGCGCCTAAGTCAAACGAAATATAACCATTAGAACTAATTATAAATTGACTATAAGTATTACAGAAGAACTCAAAATCAAACCCAATTGGCAATGCTGAAGTAGTTGCATCATCACTTAAAGATACACTAGTACCCGAACCCGCTACAGGCGCAAAAGGAATTGGATCAACTGTATAATTAACACAAGCTGATGGATCTATTACAACAATAGAATCTGTCAACATAGCTGTCAATACAGTTGAATCACCTGGACAAATAGTGTCTGCCATAGCATTTAACGATGGAACGGCATCTCTCCATTTCAAAGTAACACTATCCGTACCAACACACAAACCGTAGGTATAATTCACCATATAGGTTACGGAGTCATTGGCTCCTCCGCTCACAATCGCATTTGGATTATTTGTTGATGTACTTGTCAAGTTACTTAAGTAACTTGGTGCATTTGCTGCCCAAGAGTATACACCATTGACCAAATCAATACCTGGTCCAGAAACACTTGTATTAAACGAAATCGTATCCAGTTGATTATTTGGACATAAAGAAGTATCTGTTGCAAACAGATTTACATCTAATGGCAAAGCACTTAAATAGATCGATACAGAATCTGATGTTGTACAAGCATTTCCTGTTACAGGATCTGTCGCTGTAGTAAAGACTACTTGTAATGTAACAACTTGTCCATCTAACGTTGTAGGTGGAACATCTATGATAGGATTAGGAATCGTATCATCGCTGAAGGTTACTGTAGGTCCTGATAATTGTGTCCAACTAAAAGTACCTGCTGCCAATGATCCTACCGAAGAAAAACTATTGGCCGTTACTTGTATTTGTTGTCCTATACCAGGACATACTGTCGTATCTGAAGCCGTTACTTCTACTCCAGGTACAATTAAATTATAACCTAAAATTTGATCTCCTGGAATTGGACAAGCTCCATCCGTGACACCAATTGTAAATTGATTCACCCCTAGATTTGATCCAGCAGTAGTCACTTGTACAGAAAGTTGTACACTGTCATGGCTAAAAGGAGGGTTTGAATTTAAAAAGACGGTTGCATTTGATCCAAATACTTGGTTAATGTTTGTATTTGTTGGGTTAATTCGAATGGTATCACCATCTGGGTCTGTTAAAACAATTTGAAAAACCAATGTTTCTCCAGCACAAACTATAAATGTATTACCAGTCGTATCAAAGGTTCCACCATTTAAGACTAAAGGCGTGTTTGAATTTACAGGAGAAGTACAGTTAACTGAATTCAAAACAACCATTTGAATATCACGTTGTACATAACCTACTGTATCACCATTTACTATTTGAAAAATCGTTACTGCGGATACCGCTATCTGAGCTTGATTTGGTGCCAAACAGAACGACATTTGTCCTGTCACGCTATCTAATACAAAACTATTTACAGGACTTGTAATCAAAGGTTGATCAACTGTCTGTGGAAATGCATGAGGAATACAGGTATTGGCTGCTTGTAATGGACAACTCATCGCATACCGCAGCGAATCGTTCTCAGGGTCAAAAGCTCCATGATTGTAACTATAACACTGTCCTGCACAAAAATAAGGCGTAGGGTTAGATGTAAATCTTGGAGAACTATTACAAATTGTACTGTTAATACCTGCTTCTATATAAAAGCCCGCTTGACCTTGTGCTAAGTTCGTCACCGCTGCGTTTCGACAACAGCTTGACCAACTAACCACCCAATCCGTACAAGACTGAGGGAATGTAATCGTATCCCGATACACATGTGCTTCAATACCTGGAAGGTTACCGTTATTACAGGCCGAGTTAGGCAATTCTGCTGGACACAATTGAGAAACCTCGTAAAAAGTATCTCTTGGTAGCGAAATAGCGGCAGGGTTCAATCCACAACTAGCAGAAGTAAGATTAATAGACTCTTGTGTAGCCATAGTAGCGCCTAGACAATCTCGATAAATTGTTAAAGTAACAACGTATCGGTTGTTACCTACACATTCATAAACGAGGTCGGCACCAGCAAAATGAGAAGCGTTCGCATCTTGGCTACCAAAGGTAAAAAAACCTAAAGCTAACAAGAGGATACGCGAATAGCGCCAACATCGTTGGGCTAAACTTGGAGGAAAATTTTTGCTATCCAAAACTATATGATTTAGTAGTTAAAAAATAATATATGTATTACGTGTAATAGTGATCCCCGATAGGGCGTTGTTTTTATTGGCATGTTTGCTATTCTTGTTAAGAGTAGGAATAGTTTCCAATAAGTTAAGAATAGAAGGTTAATGCTTCTGTAAGAATGCATTAAAACTACGATATTCAGCGCTTTCTATTTGTTAAGAATCTCTCAAAGTTACATTTTAATCATCAAGAATTAAAATAACAAGTCAACTTTAACGGAGTTATTTTAACATTTTGTAAAGATTTTATTGTTTCAAGATGGTTTTTTGATAATTTTTTATAAAGAAAATTAGTTATAATATATTTTTTAGCGCCTAAATACCCCTCCTGAGCTTTTTTTGCACTTTACACTTGCTGTATAAAGTAAACGTTAAAAAGTGTTAATGGACTGCTTGGCTGCATTTTTTTTGACGGTATAATATACGCTCAATTTATTGCGCTCTTCCCAAAAGGCATTTTATATCATTTTGGTTAACAAAGCTTTAAATGCACTTGTACATAATTATAAATTAAATATAAGGCATTCCTATAACAATCTATTTCGGCTAATTCTCTTGCTCCCAAAAGGTGATTAAAAGTTTGGTTCTTTAACAATTAACTGCGCTGTTAGGCGATGCTTTGGGGACAGAGTACCAAGCACACTCCCTGCACTACATTCATGTGGTGGAGTCTATTTTCTTCGCTTACAAATTGCATTACTTCGTGGAGAAATTATATTAGTTTGATTATCAATAAGATAGGTTTGAATTATTGATTTAGTTAAAAAATTGATAATCAAACTAATATGAAATGGTTTTTATGTTTTTTGGTAAAAAAACTAAAAATCCCACGAAGTATTAAAATTGCAAAACGTAGCTTAACCTTCGGTACTGCTTATTCCCTTTCGTTAGAGCGTTTCACTTATTGTTTGTGGCAGTGGGCTAAAGCGAGGCTTTTCAAGGAAGTTAAACGGCCAAAAGAGGCCTCACCACGGAGTAGCAGCCTAGCTAATTTAATAGAAATTACTGTTGTCCATTCACTTACTACACTTCGCTAAGTATTGTACTTATAAACGCTAATATAAGGCAAAAAAAAACTGATACCTACACAATGTAGATACCAGCTTATTTGGTTTTCTGTTTGATTCTTTGACAACTCTTCCCACGATTTACTACGTGTAAATAGTTGTCTAAGAACGTTCTATTTAAAAGCGACTAAGCCTCTACTTCTTCATATGATTCCATGGGAGGACAAGCACAAATCAGGTTTTTATCTCCATAAGCATTGTTCACTCGACCAATTTGCGGCCAGAACTTATTCGCTCTTAAATAAGGCAATGGAAACACTGCTTTTTCAATACTATATGGTCGATCCCAATCCGAGCTAATCACTACGGTTTGTTTATGAGGAGCATTGTGCAAGACATTATTTGCTACATCTGCCGCTCCGTTCGCTACTTCGTCTATTTCTTTACGAATCTCTAACATCGCAGCACAAAAACGATCCAATTCTGCCTGATCTTCCGACTCTGTTGGCTCAATCATAATCGTTCCAGCTACTGGGAATGACATTGTTGGAGCATGAAATCCGTAATCCATCAAACGTTTAGCAATGTCCTCGACACTTACACCAACTGCTTTAAAATTACGTAAATCTAGAATCAACTCATGCGCTGCACGCCCTTGTTCTCCTGTATATAAAACGTCGTATTCTCCTTCTAATTTTGCTTTAATATAATTCGCATTTAGAATAGCATACTCTGTTGCCGCTTTACATCCTGTACGTCCCAACAAACGGATATATCCGTAAGAAATTAACAAGATGCTAGCCGAGCCCCAAGGAGCTGCTGCGACAGCGTGCGATCCTTGATTACCTCCTACCATACGGAAAGTATGTTTCGGCAAAAATGGAGCTAAACTATCGTTCACGCAAATAGGCCCCATTCCAGGTCCACCACCACCATGAGGAATCGCAAAGGTTTTGTGTAAGTTTAAGTGACAAACATCTGCCCCAATTTCTCCTGGTGAAGTTAAGCCCACTTGTGCATTCATATTGGCACCATCCATATAGACCTTACCACCAAATTCGTGAATTAAAGCACAAACTTCCTTTATATTCGCTTCAAAAACACCATGTGTTGAAGGATAAGTAACCATTAATGCCGCTAAATTATCTTTGTATTTTTCTGCTTTTTCTCTTAAATCATCAATATCCAAATTACCACGGGCATCACATTTGGTCACAACAACTTTCATTCCTGCTAAAACAGCAGAAGCGGGATTCGTTCCATGTGCAGACGAAGGAATCAAAGCGATATTACGATGCTCCTCCCCTCTTGACTTATGATAAGCACGAATGGCTAACAAACCAGAATATTCTCCTTGTGCGCCAGAATTTGACATCAAAGAACAAGCATCAAAACCAGTAATAACACAGAGATACTCTTCTAATTCATTAATGATTTGCTCGTAGCCTTTTGTCTGATTGTTTGGAGCAAAAGGATGTATATCTGAAAACTCTGGCCAAGAAACAGGAAACATTTCTGTTGCTGCATTCAACTTCATGGTACATGATCCTAAAGAGATCATGGAATGCACCAAAGATAAATCCTTATTTTCTAACAATTTAATATAGCGCATCAACTGACTTTCAGAATGATGCGTATTAAAGGTTGGATGCGTCAGATAGTCGGTTGTACGCACTAAATTTGCAGGAATTTTTACGCCTAAATCTTTATATTTATTAACTAATTGCTCTACAGAGATGTTACTGGCTCCTTTTAAACTAGCAAACACATTCACAATTTCAGCAACAGCACGAATATCTACAATTTCGTTCAAAGAAATCTGAACAGATCGCTCATTAACATAATAGAAATTCATATTCGCAGACAAAGCCGCTCCTTTGATTTTTCCTTGTTGTACTGCGTCTACTTCTATTTTAAGCGTATCAAAATAAGAGTCATTCAATTGCTTGTAACCCAAACCTTGCAATTCTAAGTCTAGAATTTGTGTCAAGGTATGCATCCGTCCCGCAATTGCTTTAATGCCTTTGGGGCCGTGGTACACAGCATACATACTTGCCATTACAGCCAATAAAGCTTGTGCCGTACAAATATTAGACGTTGCTTTATCTCTACGAATATGCTGCTCACGAGTTTGCAAAGCCATACGCAAAGCACGGTCTCCGCTACTATCTATAGAGACTCCAATAATACGTCCAGGGATTTGGCGTTTAAAAGCATCCTTTGTCGCAAAATAAGCAGCATGAGGACCACCAAAACCCATTGGCACTCCAAATCGTTGTGTATTTCCAACAACGGCATCTGCTCCCCATTCACCTGGAGGCGTCAACAAGGTCAAGCTCATCAAATCAGCCGCTACAATAGTATGTACCTTGTTCGCTTCCGCTTTTTCAACAATCTCTTTGTAATCTATTACCGCCCCATTTGCATCTGGATATTGCAACAAAATAGCAAAGGTCTTATCCGTCATATCAAAAGTGTCTGTCAAGACAACTTCTATATTCAAAGGCTCTGCTCTTGCATAGAGCACATCCAAGGTTTGAGGATAGATCTTTGTAGAAACTAAAATTTGATTGGCGGGCGCTCCCTTTGCACGTTTGTTTTTGTTATTATAAAACATGTACATAGCCTCTGCTGCTGCGGTTCCTTCGTCCAACAAAGAAGCATTTGCAATTGGCAAACCAGTCAAATCACTTACCATCGTTTGGAAATTCAATAAGGCTTCCAGACGACCTTGTGCTATTTCTGCTTGGTAAGGCGTGTAAGGTGTGTACCATCCTGGATTTTGAAAGACATTTCTCAAAATGGCAGGAGGCGTAATGGTTGGCGAATAGCCCAAACCAATGTAGGATTTAAACACCTTGTTCTTAGCAGCTACTTCTTTCAACATATTCAGGTAATCAAACTCTGACATTGCTTCAGGAAGATTTAATTCTTTTTTGTAACGAATATTAGAAGGAACCGTCTCCTCAATTAGTTGCTCCAAAGAGTCAACTCCAATCGTCGCTAACATATCTGTTAGCGTCTCTTTATTAGGGCCCAAATGACGGTTCGCAAAACGATCAGGATGCTGAATATCAAACATTTCCGATAAGCTTTTATAGATAAAGAATGCAAGTTGATTTTCACAACTCTTTTAGTTAAGTTCACTTTGTTATAAATATCATTACTCCGTTGAAAACCCGAACTAAGCGTAGCGACGGCACGGATTAACAAAGGCTCAGCGTAGCTAAATCGTATTAATTTGATTATCAGCAAGATGAGCTTTTAGCTCTCAAAGCATTAAAAATATGATAATCAAACTAATGCAAGATGCTTTTTTATGTTTTTTATAAAAAAACTAAAAACCACGCAGTAGCAGCGTAGCTAATCAACGGAGTATTAAAATATAATACTTAGCTGTATTTTTAGTACACGTTTGTAGATTCAGCTACGCTCTGTCCTTTTACCTTTTCGCTTTTTAACAAAAACTAAAATCATAGTAAACTAAAAATCAAGCCAATACAACTAAAAAACAAGCTATTACACCTGCAAAGTCGTCTATTATATTTAAGTACGCAAGATACTATTTTTTAGATTTAAAAGATAAGCAGACTGCAAATTATTTATACCTTAATAAAAAGAAGGGTCTATTTCAAACGCTCCTTTTTATGCAAAACAAAAAAAAGCAGATCTAGTTGTTGATTTATGCCTCATTTTTATCTACCTTCATCGTATGAAGCATTTTCTATTAATGACATATAGTATTTACTTTGCTTGCTTAATGCTTGTTCCTTGCAACCATACCTTGCTATATACCCAAGTCATGGAAAATATTGTTGGCCTAAATATGCATGAAAAATGTACGCATAACTCAACAACCAACAATGAAAATCATCAGCATCATGACGAACATTCTAATCATCACCACGCTTGCACGCCTTTTTGTTCTTGTGGTATTATGAATTTTGTGCTGCATGTTCCTCAATTCCAAACGATTCCTGCCTTGTCAATTGAACTTAGCAGCAAAACTGAAACACTTCAGTCAAACGTCTGGGCTATACCTGCTGATAATTATAAAAAGTTAATTACCAAAGATATTTGGCAGCCTCCTCAAACTGTATAATCGTATTAAATAATCCGTAGTT
>CACVAQ010000138.1:11824-31796 GCA_902727865.1 uncultured Aureispira sp.
TTATTCATTTAAGAATTTACTTCCTTTTCGGAAATAAATTCTGCTTATTTGTATCCCTAAAATAAGTTTTTAATACATCATTCGTTCGGTAAAAACCTCCTTAAATCAACTTACAGTTACGCAACAACACCCACTAAACAACTGTAAATCAATTTAATAACATGAGGCATCTTTGAGTTTCATTCAAAAATAAAAAAATTACCAAGCTATTAATACATTGTACTATGAAAGCACTAATTATGCTACTACTTGTAGCTAGTTCGTTATTAATAACAGGATGCCACTCACACGACGACCACGAAGGGCACGACCATAGTGAACACGATCATGAAGGACACGATCACGGAGCAACGCTCGATGTGATTACCTATACGTTATGGGATGGTAATACTGAATTATTTCTAGAATTTAGTCCCTTTTTATTAAAAAAATCCAACCCAATTCGAGTCGTCTTAACGAGCCTAGATAATTTCCAAGCGCTGCCTACTGACTTGAGTATCCATATTAATAATGGAACCAAAATAAAAGCTAAAAGCAGCCAAACAGGCATTTACGAAGCAAGTTTGACCTTTCAAAAAGCAGGAAACCAAAAGCTGATCTTTGTTTTGGGCACTGGTACGAACAAACGTTCTATCGTCTTAAAGGACCTTCCTGTCTTTGAAAACCAAGAAGCGGCTTTTCGGGGGACACATCCGACTGCTGATGCAATAGGAAGCATTAATTACCAACGAAAAGACGCTTGGAACAATCTATTTAAAGTGGAAACGGTGCAACAAAAACCTGTTGGAACAATTGTGCATACTTCAGGAATTATTGAGCCTTCAACGACTGATTTATCAACCTTGGTTGCCAAAAGAGATGGCGTGGTTAATATTCGCAAAAAGAACCTCACTTCTGGAGCAGCGGTTCGAGCAAGAGACCTTCTATTTACCGTTACGGGCAAAGGGATTGTGGAAGATGATTTGGAAATGAATTTCATCAAAGCGCAATCAAATTTGGAGCGCCAAAAGTCCAATTTGGAGCGCAAGAAAAAACTCTTGATTGACAATATCATTGGGCAAAAAGAATACGAGCAAGCGCTCAATGAATACGAATTGGCAGAAGCGGAATTTAATAACATTAGAAAGTTGTTCAACAAAGGCGAAAAACGACACTTGGTCAGCTCTCCTACGACTGGTTTTGTCTCTCAATTATTAGTACAAGAAGGGCAATTTGTAAAAGCAGGACAGCCACTAGCCTCGATTCTAAAAACGAGTCGAGTACAAATCAAAGTAGACGTATCGCCTCGTTATCGAGCCTTATTACCTACGATTGTCAATGCTAATTTTGTCAATCCATATACGGACAAAGCTTATTCTATGCTAGATTTGGAAGGCAGGGTCATTTCTTTTGGTCGAATGACGAGCCATGCTGAAGGGCATTATATTCCGCTCTATTTTGAGATCAATAATCATCCTGACTTATCGCCTGGTGCTATGGTGGAAGTCTTTTTGATGACACAAGCCAATACACAACAATTAAGTGTTCCGCTGTCTGCTGTTTTGGAAGAAATGGGGAGCTATGTCACCTTTGTTCAAAAAAGTGCGGAGACCTATGAAAAGCAAGTCGTAGAGATTGGTGCCAACGATGGTAAAATGGTTCAAATTTTATCGGGGCTTTCTTTGGGCGATAAGGTAATCACGCAAGGAGCATTGCAAGTAAAACTAGCTTCGATGTCGGCTGCGGTTGATCCTCATGCGGGACATAATCATTAATTGGGGGGTACTTTGCCCCTCCCTTAACAAGACTTAGCTACGCTGCTATTCCCTGGTCGTTAAAAATCGTATTAAACTGATGATCAGCCTAATGAATTTCCAATAATGGTTCTTTAACAAAAGAAGCATCAATAAATTAATAATCAAGCTAATACAAGATAGTTTTTTTGCTTTTTTAAAATAAAATAAATGTTAAACCTAATTATAAAAAATGCGCTGCACAATCGAACCGTTGTGTTGGTCCTTGCAATACTGCTAATGTTGGCAGGCGCTTGGGTAACGACACAGGTCGATGTGGACGTATTTCCTGACTTAACTGCTCCGACAGTAACCGTGATGACCGAGGCACACGGAATGTCTGCCGAAGAAATGGAGCGACTCGTTACCTTCAAACTAGAAACCGCTCTTAACGGTGCGCCCAATGTTCGACGAATTCGATCAACGTCCGCTTCTGAACTCTCTAGTGTTATGGTAGAGTTTGATTGGGGAACGGATATTTACCGTGCTCGACAAATTGTTAACGAGCGTCTAGGAACCGTACAATCGGATTTGCCCAACAATGTTAAACCTCCTGTCATGGCTCCGATTGCGTCCATTATGGGCGAAATTCAAATGATTGGGATGTCTTCGGATACGCTTTCTGGAATTGAAATGAATACCTTGGCCAATTGGTATATCAAACCTCGATTGTTGGCTGTAAAAGGCGTGGCAAAAGTGATTATTTACGGGGGACAAGAAAAGGAATATCAAGTCTTGGCATCTCCTGCCAAAATGAAATTCCACCACGTTTCTCTAGAAGCATTGTACGATGCGATTGCACAATTAAATCACAATGCTTCTGGTGGCTATTTAGAACAATATGGCAAGCAATATTTGATCTCTGGAAAAGGTAGAATCCGTTCGATTCAAGAGATTGAAGAAGCCTTTGTAAAAATGGAAGAAGAGGTTGCGATTCGGGTGGGCGATTTGGCGGAAGTCAAAATTGGGGGCGCTCCACAATTGGGCAATGCCTCAATCAATGGCAAAGATGCCTTGACCTTGACCATCTTAAAACAGCCTAGTGCGAATACGCTAAAGTTAACTCAAGAAATTGATAAAACAATTCAAGAAATTTCTAAAAACTTGCCTGCCGATGTTCAATTAAATCCAGAACTATTCAAGCAAGGTAATTTTATCGAGCACTCGATTAATAATTTACAACGCGTCTTACTCGAAGGTATTTTCTTTGTCATTTTGGTGCTATTTTTATTTTTAATGGAATGGCGGACGACCTTAATTTCGGTGCTTACGATACCGCTCTCCTTGCTCACTAGTATTTTGGTCTTGTATTGGGCGGGTTTTTCTATTAATACAATGACATTGGGCGGTTTGGCGATTGCCGTTGGCGTGCTGGTCGATGATGCGATTGTGGATGTTGAAAATGTCTACAAACGCTTGCGACAAAATGCGGTTCTCCCCCTTGGGCAACAAGAAAATAAGTTGGCAATCATTTATCAAGCGACCTTTGAGGTCCGTTCTTCTATTTTGAATTCTTCTTTGATTATCCTTGCCTCCTTCTTGCCACTCTTCTTTTTAAGTGGCGTTGAAGGGCGGTTGTTACAGCCATTAGGCATTGCTTTTTTGATTGTAATTGTGGTTTCTTTATTGGTGGCCGTTGCCATCACGCCTGCCCTCTGTAGTCTCTTGTTAAAAACAGACGCCAAGGAATCTGAAGGACAAAAAATCAAGTACAATATTGTCATCAGAAGTTTGATGCGTGTTTATGATACGGTCTTAAAAACAAGTTTAAATAGCTCTTACCTTGTCTTAATGGTGGCTTTTGTTTTATTAATCATTTCTATGATTGCAATGTCTGGTTTGGGGCGTTCCTTTTTGCCTGATTTTAACGAAGGTTCTTTGACTATTTCGGTGGTCGTTCCTCCTGAAACGTCTTTGACTGAAACCAATAAAATCGGAAGAAAAGTAGAACAGTTATTATTACAAATACCAGAAATAGACTTGGTTGGACGACGTACAGGACGTGCCTCGATGGACGAACACGCTCAGAGTCATTATGCTTCTGAGATTGAAGTCCCTTTGAATATGAAGGAGCGGTCCAAAAGTGAAGTCTTGGCAGAAATTAGAGCGACAATCGGCGAATTGCCTGGTGTGACGATTAATATTGGGCAACCGATTTCGCATCGAATTGATCATATGATTTCGGGGACTCGTTCCAATGTTGCGATCAAACTTTTTGGAGAAGACTTAACAAAAATGGTTCAAATTGGCAATGCGATCAAGCAAAATATCAGCTCGATTGAAGGCATTGTGGACGTTAGTTTAGATCAGAAAACAGAAATTCCGCACCTCTACATTTATCCAAAACAGGAAATGTTGGCTCGGAGTGGCATTAGCATTGAACAGTTTGCCAATTTCATTGACATTGCTATTGGTGGCAAAACAGTCGTTCAGGTCTATGAAAATCAACGCAGTTTTGATTTAGTCTTGCGCTTAGAAGAAAAAGCTAGGGACAAAATTGAAAAATTAGAACAGCTCTTAATTGAGAATTTTGAAGGCGATAAAATTCCTTTTGGAAAGGTCGCTAGAATGGTCTCGAATAGCAGCCCAGAGCGTATTAGTAGAGAAAATGTCCATCGAAAGCTGGTCATTGCGACCAATGTTGCCAATCGAGATTTAAAAAGTGCGGTAGAGGAAATTCAAGCAACGATTGCCCAAACGATTGAATTACCAGAGGGGTACCACTTAGAATATGGCGGTCAGTTTGAGAACGAGCAAAAAGCAACGAGTATGCTGCTGCTTACTTCTTTGTTTTCTTTGGTGATTATTTTCTTTCTAATCTTGCGAGAATTTAAAGAATTTTGGTTGTCAATTATCATTCTAAGCAACCTTCCTTTGGCTTTAATTGGAGGGATTTTTATGCTTTATTTTGGCGCTGGAATTATTTCGATTGCCAGCACGATTGGTTTTATTAGTTTGTTTGGTATTGCGACTCGAAACGGAATGCTGCTCATTTCAAGGTATCAAGTTTTGCTAGAAGAGGGACTGCTATTAAAAGAGGCGATTGTAGAAGGTTCTCTGGATCGGCTCAATCCCATTTTGATGACTGCAACGACTACGGGTTTGGCTTTAATTCCTTTAATTATGGCAGGAGGACAAGCGGGGAATGAAATTCAGAGTCCAATGGCGGTTGTTATTGTGGGCGGTTTAGTTTCGTCTACTCTCCTTAACTTAGTCGTTGTTCCTTGTACCTTTTATTTACTAAAACAAAAAACACATGCTTAGATTTATTTTTATAACAATGCTCTTGGTCTTCCTGTGTTTGAGCTTGTCTGCTCAAAATGTGCTTGGTTTAGAAGCCGCTCTTGCCCGTGTCAAAACGCAACACCCAAGGGTTTTGCAACAGGATTTATACATTCAACAACAGCGTATCTTAAAAGATGCAGGTAAAAATCAACCCTTTCTAAGTTTTGGTTATGGCATGGAAGAATTGGGACTTGCGGGAACGGGGGTTCATAGCCTTTATGCACAACAGAGCTTTAATTTACCACAAGTTGCCCAACGACAAGCCGTTTATCAAGAGGCTTTGGCACAAACAGGGGAAGTTCAAAAAGCAGTAACGCAAAAGCAATTGCAACGTTCTGTTGCTGGTTTGTACCAACAGTTGTTGTTTCTAAAAAGCCAACAACGCCTCAATAAGGAATTATTGGCGATCTATGATAAAACGGAGGAAATTGCCCAAAAGCGAGCTAGTGTTGGCGAAACGGGCGCTATTCCACTCATTACCACACAGTCTGCCAAGCAACAAATCGAGTGGCAACAAATGAGTACGGTTCAAAATTATAACAGTCAATTCATTTTGTTGCAACAGTTTTTGATGGACAATACCTTGACGGATATTGCGGATACGGCTTTGGTAGTTTGGAAACAAGCACTTGAAACAATTGATTTAGCAGCGCATCCTTTGGTGGAACAGATTCATCAACGTAAGGTTGCCAATACCCTGCAAGGTGACGTGATTCAGAGTCAGTTATTGCCGCAAGTATCTACGGGCGTTCAACTGCAAGTTGTCGATGCTACCTTCCCTAATTTTGGGGCTCAAATTGGGCTGAATGTTCCTTTGTTTACCCAAGGTGTAAAAGCGCAAGTTCAAGCAAATGAATTGAATGGCAAAATATTAGATCAAAATAAAGTTTGGCAATTGCAACAGTTGGAAAGTCAGCAGAAAATGATCTTGCAAAATATTCAATTCTTAGAACAGCAATTGACCTATTTTGAAAACACTTTATTGCCAACGCTTCAAAAACAGCAAGTCTTGAATCAAAACGCTTTCTCTATCGGAGCCTTAGACTACCTAAATGTCTTACAAGGTTTGGAACAAATTATTGACGTAAAACGACGTTATTTGCAGTTGGTGTTGCAACTTAATTTGGCTTGGGTAGATTATAATTATTTATTGGAAGGTTAAATTAATCTGTACGAAGTACCCTGTGTCATAAGTTTCGTTCTTTGACAACTCTAAGATTCAGCACAGCTAATTTTTGCCACAACGGACTCTTTTTCTTTTTCATAACAGTAGGTGTTTGGTCGTAAGTAGCAAGTAAAAAGTCGTAAGTAGCTAATTACTAGCATTCTAACTTACGACTTACGACTAAAATAGTAAAAGCCTAAGCTATTTTTTATGGGCTGGCAAAAAGGGTCAAAGAACCTATTTTTTTAATCCCCCCCCCAACCAAAGGCTTAACATTCAATATGTAAAAAAAAATTCAGCAATATTTTGTATCTTTACTGAGTAAATTTATTTAATTCATATTAAAACGAATCATAATTTGAATAAAACACCTCATTTAAGAAAAATTTGCCATCAAATTCTAGTTTTAGTTTAACCTTTATTTTCCTTTTTACAATCAATCTTTAGCGGTAATACTGCTATTAATAATACCCCCTATACATCAAAAGTAAAGTAAACTATAGTTTTTTCTTAACATACGATTAGATTACAATATATTAGCACACAGCTAATTATGTAATTAATACATCTCATACAGGTTAAAATCATGAATAGAGTATATAAAATTCAATACAAAGGCAAAGAAATTCTTTACATCAACTACAAAGGCTTAACAGAAAATCAAATGATTGATACACTGAATAAAGCAGAACAGATCATCCTTAACGACAATAAGCCTCATTTACAACTTTCAAATATTGTTGACGCTTTTGCGACGCCTGGCTACATGGCTGCGGCTAAAAAATTTGGCAAAAACACGGAACACCTGACCAGTAAATCTGCTATTGTAGGCATTACAGGGGTGAAAGCATTGCTATTGAGAAGTTACAACTTTGTATCGGGTGATAAATTAAAGGCTTTTAACACAGAAGAAGAAGCCAAAGAATACCTAGTGAAATAAATATTCCTGAAACGAAGTTTCTTAAACTATACTTTTGTCCATCCTTAGGAAGCTTGCTGGTCACGGAGTCTCAAAGAACCATAAAAAATAAGATTGGTTGACAACAGTAGGTTTTTGGTCGTACCTTTTAAGTAGAAAACCGTAAGTCATTGACTGTTAACAAATTTACTTACTACTGAAATAATAAAACAAAAGCCTTAATAGTAGGGGCTGGCAAAAAGGGCCAAAGCACCAAAAATAAGATGAACAGTTGAAAGTTTTTTATTTTCACTAAAACCTTGTCTTTTTTTACTATTTGTCATCATTTTTCATTAAAATAGTAGCGTATTTTCAAAAGGTTATACTTATAAATTCAAAAATAAAATCCCCAACAAGCTCTAATCTATTCAACAATAAAAGAGTCTGTTTCGTGTTATTTTAACCATTTCTATATTTGATCGCAAGCTGATCGAATCTAGGATAATATTAACACCGTATTTATTATAAACCACAATTATGGATAGAGTACAAAAAATTCAACATAAAGGTAAAGAGATTCTTTACGCCAACTATGAAGGTATCGTTGGCGATGATAAAATGCTTGAAGTACTGAATGAAGCCGAACGCATTATTCTTGAGGACAATACACCTCACTTACAACTTGTAAACTTTAAAGATACTTTTGCAACTACTGGATACATGGCTGCGGCTAAAAAATTTGGCAAAAAAACAAAACACCTGACCAGCAAGTCTGCCATCCTAGGCATCACCGGTGTAAAAGTCTTATTGCTAAGAAGTTACAACTTCGTCTCGGGTGATAAATTAAAAGATTTCAAATCAGAAGAAGAAGCCAAAGATTATTTAGTAGAATAATTTTATTTGCCCAATAGTAAGTAGTTTTAAAAATTATGTATCTTAAGAGTATGTATCTTATACCCCCCAATAAACACGACACGTTCAAAACAAGGAGCGTTTTTTTAGTGTTATTTAAGAAGTGCCTAATTTGATAAAAATCCTATCAAATCAACGTTCCATTTATACTATATCATGCTATTATGAAGAGAATACAAAAAATTCAATATAAAGGTAAAGAAATTATTTATGTCAACTATGCAGGCTTAAGAGAGAAAGAAATGATTGAAGTTTTAGGGCAAGTAGAAGCCCTTATTCTTTCAGATAATAAGCCTCATTTGCAACTTGTAAATATTACGGATGCGTTTGCAACTCCTGGATACATGGCTGCTGTAAAAAAATTTGGTAAAAAAACTCAAGGCCTTACCTCCAAAGCTGCCATCGTAGGAATCTCAGGTGTAAAAGCCTTGTTACTAAGAAGCTACAACTTTGTATCTGGGTCAAAATTAATCGCTTTTAACACAGAAGAAGAAGCCAAAGAATATCTAATCAAATAAATAGTTTTCGTGTAAACATTCGTTCGCTTCGTTACGCTATTTCTTTGTTCAGACGATCTACCTTTTAAAACTCCAGACGTTTACTTACGGAGCCTTCGGGGAGTCAAAGAATATTTTTTTAGACGCAAAAAAATTGTTCAATGTGACCAGTGAATACCACCCTATATGCCCAACAAACTACATTTTTACACCAAATACAGCAAAGAAAAAATAAAAATATCGGACAAAGCTTTTGCTAGTGGTGGTGAAGGGGCTATTTATACCATAGCCAGCCCTCGTAACTACAGTCATTTGGTCGCTAAAATTTATTATCCAGAAAAGCGAACCAAAGACCGAGAGGCGAAGATGCAGTATTTGATGCAACATCCTCCTATTCCGTTCCAGAAAAATCAAGTGCCTTCTATTGGCTGGGTTCAAGACCTTATTTATAAAGAAAAGCGTTTTTTGGGTATTTTGTTGATCAAAATAGAAGGAAAGAAACTGACCAAATTGACCTTGTCAAAACTCCCCCGTCGAGCAGATAAAGCTTGGCAACGGTTTGCTTTTCAAGATCCCAATTCTCTAAAACTTCGCTTGCGTACTTGCTTTAATTTGGCGGTTGCAATTTATCAAATTCACGAAAATGGGCAATATGTTTTGGTGGATCTAAAACCTGATAACGTATTGATGCAGCCCAATGGCTTGCTGGCCATTGTTGACATGGATTCGGTCGAAGTGATTGAGCATGGAAACGTTCTTTTTGCGGCTCCTGTAGCAACGCCAGAATATACGCCCCCAGAGCATTATATTGGAGAACGAACGGTGATTGAAGAAACTTGGGACCGTTTTAGTTTGGGCGTTATTTTTTATCAATTACTCTTGGGTTTGCATCCTTTTGCGGCTTCGGCCCATCCGCCTTATGATAATTTGGTGAGTATTCACGACAAGATTCAACAGCATTTGTATGTTCATAATCCAGCTAAAAAGGAATTTCTCAATGTAATTCCTCCCCCGCATCAGCGACACGATTTGTTGCCAACAGAAGTCCAACAGCTTTTTACAGAGTGCTTTACCTTGGGAGCAGAAAATCCTTTTTCACGCCCATCTGCGCTTGACTGGTGTAGTACTCTGGCTCGTTTGTTAAATTTGCCCTTCAAGGGAACTCCTGTTTATAATTTACCGCTGAAGCAGTTAGCCAAAATTGAGTTCCTTCCTTCTCAATTCTATTTTAAACCTGCTTTATTTACAAAAAACTTGGACTGCTGTCCCTACTATCTGCCCTACCCTATTGAGCCAATTGATCTAAGCCAAATTAAGTCTTCTATAATAATTCCAATAAAAACGCCCTATGATTCTGCGCCACTGGAGACAAAACAACAAGCCTTTTGGGAGGCAATGGAGCTTCGTTACCAGAACGCTCTAAAAAAACATCGTACGAGTCTATTCTTTCTAATATCCATCCTGATTCCACTCTTTATTCTTAGTCATCTATTTCCTTCTTTCTTCATTTTAGGAGGCATCCTATTTTTCTTTACCTTGCCTAAATTAATCTTCGGATCAAGTAAAGATATTGTCTATACTATTGGCAAAGTAGTTTTGCCTACCTCGGTTGAGGGCATTTCATCTAAGCAACATGACTTCTTAGCGATTGAGAAACAGCGCCAAGTAAGACTTCAAGACCTAAAGACGCAAAAGGACGCATTGATAGAGGGCTTAAATCAGCATATCGTTGAAAAACAGGCAAATGCAAGGCAACATCTAGAAAAAGCAACTCGGAATAAGTACCGCTTGTCTATGATTAAACAAAGGGTAACAACGCAACAAGTTTTACTTGACAAAATCCTACTATTTAATTCCTGGGTAGAAGAAACGCTCCAATTAGAATTAACCGCAACTAAAACAAGGGAACTGGAAGCTTATGCTGATCTTTACCCCTTTTTTTCCAAACAATTCTCAAAGCAATTAGATGCCGAAAAAGTAATGCTTAAAAATACGTTTCGTAATTTTAATAATAAAAAATTTAAGCTGGAAAGAGCCATTGCTTTACAAGAAAAAAAGCTACCTACGATTGTTGATAAACAGATCAAACAACAGTTGTTGCTTCAATATGAAGTGGACTTAGAAGCCAGTCGCCTTGATTTTGCCGCCCAACTGAATGCTTATAAAAAAATCAATCAAGAAGCATTACCCTCGGAAATTAAATTTTCACAATCCAAAAAAGTACTTGACCAAAAGTTACAAGTTCAACTAAAATACAATGGACAAAAGTTACAAATCGAGCTTAGAAAAGCAAAAAAGCAGTTGGGAAAGAACTTCCAAATCCACCTAAAAAAATACATAGACTTGTTGTACAATTCTGGCGTTGCGACAGAGCGACACTTTGCACAGCATCATATTCAAGCGCAATTCAAGCAGTTTCTAAACGACTTTTCTCGCTTAAATCTAGCGGAAACTTTACAGCAAGAATTATCTAGCTTATTGGCAACGGAACGCCTTTTAAAATCGAGCCTTCCCGCTCCATCAACTCCCTCTAATTTAAATACGTTAAAAACCCAACAAGTAGGGATGTTCACTGAATGGACGAGTATTGAAAAAGAATTACAACAATTACAAAAAAAAGTAGCACAACTACAAGCAGACAGCCTAGCCTCGGATAAAAAGGGCCTTACAGCGGATTGCTTAGACGAAATTAAAACTTCTATATTGGCCATCAAATCGAGTGAACACAATTACCATGAATTTCAAAACGCCTTCTATAGTCATCCTAGAATCATCCAAATTCACACAAAACTAAAGTCCTATCGTGCCACAGAACAAGAAAAAAATAATATAGAGGCGATTTATTTAAGGCAATTGCATCAATTAGAAGCAGAAAATCCAATTTCAGAAGAACGAAATCAACTGAACGAAGCCTTAGAACGTTATCAAAAAGATTTAATGGCTAAAGCGGCAGAAAAGGCGAAGGCAATAGGCTTGACTTATGAACAAACCTTGGTTGAGCTTGATAAAAAATGGGCTTTAGAAATAAAAGACCTTCAAAAGCAATTAAAAGAAAATACGGAAAAACTCGACCAACTTAAGCTTGATATTGAGTCATTTGAATATGATGTAGCAATCACGGTATTGGATGCCGAACAAGCTTACCCCAAAGAACTAGAAAAGACTCGATTAAAATTTGATGCCATCTACAAAAACTATCAAGCTACTTATGATGAAAAATTAGACGCTACGGCAACACATTATGATCGTTTAAAAAAGAACGATTTTTTCTTGGGAGATCAAATAAAAGCGCACCGCAAGCAATACGCTAAAGATGCTAAATATCCTTCTATTTATCGTCAAGACATGGACGACTTGCATGCCATGGAAGATCAAATAAAAGCAGTCTATACAGAAATAGCGGCGCTAGAACAAAGCATAGAAAATACATTGGAGGATAAAATAAAAATAGAAACCTTAATCCAATGGCAAGAAAACTACAGCACTAAAATTTACATCAAAGACCTATTACTCAACAAAGTAGAACAATTTAGGGACAAATAAAAAAACAGAAAAATTTAAAAAAAATTATTTTCTGTGGATTCTTTAATCCCAATCACTTATCTTAAAGTTGTTTAATTTTAAATCCGTTAGCACAGGCCTTGCGAACGAATGCTGAATAAAATCCAATGTCCAATAAATTACATTTTTATACCAAATATAGTAAAGAGAAAATAAAAATCTCTGACAAACCTTTTGCTAGTGGTGGAGAGGGGGCTATTTATGCCATTGCAAGTCCTCGTTCGTACAGTCATTTGGTGGCAAAAATCTATTACCCCGAAAAACGAACGCCAGAACGAGCTGCAAAAATGCAGTATTTGATGCAGCATCCTCCGATTACATTTCAGAAGGGGCAACCGCATTCTATTGGCTGGGTTCAAGATTTGGTCTATAAAGACAAACGTTTTATTGGTATTCTATTAATAAAAATAGAAGGAAAAAAACTAACCAAATTAACACTATTCAAACTACCCCGTCGAGCCGACAAAGCTTGGCAACGGTTCTCGCTTAAAGATCCAGGTGCGTTCAAACTTCGATTACGAACTTGTTTCAATTTGGCTGTTGTCATTCATCAAATACACGAAAGCGGTCAATACGTTTTGGTGGATTTAAAGCCAGACAATGTCTTGATGCAACCCAATGGTTTGCTAGCCGTTGTAGACATGGATTCGGTTGAAGTCATTCAAAATGACGTCGCTATCTTTGCCGCTCCTGTAGCAACGCCAGAATACACGCCTCCAGAGCATTATTCAGGTCCAAGAGCTACGATTGAAGAGACTTGGGATTATTTCAGTTTGGGGGTTATTTTTTATCAATTACTCTTGGGTTTGCATCCTTTTGCGGCTTCGGGTAATCCTCCTTATGACAATCTGGTGAGCATTCATAACAAGATAGAAAACGATCTTTATGTGCATCATTCTAAAAAGCAAGCCTTTCTAAACATTGTTCCGCCACCACATCAACAGTTTTATAAGATGCCTGTAGAAATACAAGGACTGTTTAAAGACTGTTTTGAATATGGCGCCAAGGAACCAACGCTTCGTCCTTCGCCAGCCGACTGGTGCAATGTCATCGCAGATTTGCTACAGCTACCGTTTAAAAAGATACCTAAAACTAATATTCCGCCTTCTAGCTTCTATTTTTCGCCCAAAGTATTGGTAGAAACATTGTCACTGAGGATTCCTACCCTTCCTGAAAATTACTCGATTCCTAATTTAAAATCGAAAGATTTAGCACCAATACCTCCAGCCTTCAAAAAAGAAATTTTAGGGGATCAACTTAAAGTAGCGTACAAAAAACATTTGCATAAGCATCGAGAGTACCTCCTTCAGACTGTCTTAGTAGGCATTATTTTAACCGTCTTGCTCTTTACGTTTCCAATGCTTTTTATGGTAGGTTTAGTCCTAATTCTTCTTGTGGCACCGCAGCTTTTTTTAAGTGCCTCTAGAACAGGCATTGGCAGTGTTGGCAAAACGATACTGTCCCAATCTACCTATCAATTGCTTCAACTTGATGAAAAAAATCCCCTAAAAAAGGAACGTCTTAATTCTAGCAAACAACTTCTACTCCAATTGCTTTCAAAGAAACAAAAGGCCGTACAAGATGAAAAAGAGCAACTAAGTAGCAATGAAAAAACGAATCAAATTGAGTTGGCTTTTATCCAAGAACATATTCAACTGCGAGACCGTTTAAAGGAAAAAAATAGTGCCTTGAAACATTGGGTGGAAGACGCTGAAGCAGAAGTTTCAGCCACCCGAAAAGTCGAGCTAGAACAATACCAAGTCGTGAACAAAGCATTTTTGAAAGAACTCCAAAATAATCCTACTTAC
This sequence comes from uncultured Aureispira sp., assembly GCA_902727865.1. Classification (GTDB taxonomy): domain Bacteria; phylum Bacteroidota; class Bacteroidia; order Chitinophagales; family Saprospiraceae; genus Aureispira. Next base: position 25,723 of record CACVAQ010000138.1, read on the forward strand.
CAAAGTTATGATTTTAGTTCTTTTCGAAGTCTTCGGGTCAAAATTCAACAAAAAATCAATGCTTTAAAAGGTGCGCTAAGACTCCATGAAAACCCTTTGGAACAACTGCACTTAAATCAACAAAGAAAATTAGAGCAGCTTAAAAATGTAGACCATCATGCTGCGATAAAAGCCCATCGTCAAGGTTTAGAAAATATCGCAAAAAGCAATCTAAAGATTTTTAAAACAAAAAACCAAGCGACCGACCAACACAAAAAAGCCTATTGGGCTTTTACTCAAAAGAAAAAAAGACTCAAAGACAAGAAGCACCAACAACAACAGAGAATAGAGCATCAGCTTAACAAGTCCTTGCAAAAAATAAGAAAAGATTTGGGCTTAAATTCTAAGTCTGAACTAATCTTTTACATGGATTTATTGGACCATTCAAAAGCGGCATGCCACTTGGACTTTGCTGCCCTAGAAACACGAAAATACTTTGATCGGTTCTTACAAAAAATAGAAGCACTCAATATAGAGTCTATTTTTTCTGCTAAAATTGTACACCTGCTCACAGAAAGCCCGCTTCCAACAGTCCATTTTGATAGCCCTCAAAAAACGAAGAGTGTCCGAACCTTGTCTGACTTGCAAGATAATATGACCGACACTTGGACGATAAATCAAACAAAGCTTGAAGACTTTGAAAAAGTGCTCGATAAATTTGTAACAACTCCTATTCTGGCGAAAGATCCAATTGAGCTCGCTTATTGGGCAACAACAGCACAAGAACAGCTTACAAAGATACGCTCTACCGTAGATAAATATGCTAAAATTCAATCCGTATTTTATGGTGATCCTGTTATTTTTAGATTAAGAAACAAATTGAAGATCCATCGAGAAGAGGCACAAAATGGAACGCAAGAAATTCAGCAACTAGAAGAAGAATATCTAAGCAAACTCAAGGTGCTCGAAGAAAAAAATAGTGCTTTAATTGCAGAACAAAAGAAAGTAAATCAATTAAAAAAAGTACAAGAACAGTTAAATATAGAAAAAGAAAAGGAGTTAAAAGCCTCGGTCGATCATAACGTTGCAAGCTACTTGGAGTTCTTAAAAAAACAACAAGTAGAATCCATTAAAAATGCTAAAAAAAAGCATCAAAAAGAATCGGAGCTTTTGGAAAAACAAACCAAAGAGCAACAGGCTACGGCTGCCCTCGAACTAAAAGCCCTCGAAAAAACCTTAGAAAAGTTAAATCTAGATTACACGACGTATGAAACAAATATCGGGGCCATCCGATCGAATGCAGAGCTTGTTTACAACAAAAACCGCTTATTGACGGACCAAAAGTGTCAAGAGGCTAGTGATTTAGTGCATCAAATTCAGAAAGAGCATCCAAAAGCATTGCAGTTAATTCAAAAGAATATTCTTTATTATCAAGAATTGAAAAATCGCATTGTAGAATATAAAACGCACCTAGACGACTTAAATCAATTACAAGAAGAAAAAATTAGATTGGACACCTTAACGGACTGGCAAGAAGCTTATAATTCAAAAATTTACATTAAAGATTTGTTCTTAAATAAAGTGGAACAGTTCGAAGAATTTGAACAGAAAAAGAAGTAAGAAATCTACGCTCTATTGCACATTCATTTGTGCCCTGCTCTAACAAATTCTTGGTTTGGGTAAATAGTTTTATTGATTTTTTTTGATAAAAAACAGGCGTTTTGTCAAATTCTATGTATATTTATTATTGTATACCTTTTCTTCTCTTACAATATTTTAACATTGTAATGAAGTTCCTATTCTTAAAGAATAAAACCCGATAAAGTGCTGAATCTGGCACTATTTATTTTTCTAAGTAGACAAAAAATGCAGGCTCAACACGACTATAATGAATTTATTAAACATTATTACGAATAATTTCATTTAGTTCTCATTCCCACATAAAGCAAAACAACAAAATATATGAATTTTAAAAATTTTACACTTAATAGTCTCTTTGCGGCAGGTACTTTACTTGCCCTTCCTATGCAGGCTCAACATTCTAACGAGTTCTACAACGATGGTGCTCTAGTTCACATTGAAGCAGGGGCGGAAGTCCATGTATTGGGTGATGTTCACATGAATCAAGCAACGGGAACCTTAGAAAACAATGGTTTGCTAAAAGTACAAGGCAATATGTATTCGGACGAACTCTTTCAACAAAGAGGAACAGGAACGACATTGCTTGAAAATAGTGACGTGAATATTGGAGAACGCCAATTCATTTCGGGTAGCTACGCTGTGCGTGGTGGTTCTGCTCAAACAGGTGTCAACGATGGTTCTTTTTACAATTTAGAAATCAACAACGATCAAGGGTTTGTTTATTTGGTCAATAGTGGTGCTGGAGCAACGCCTCAGTATGTTGCAGACGTTAGAGGTTCGATCAACTTTGATCCACAAAACTTAGGTCCAACCAATGCGACTAGTATTGTCACTAGTGACATAGGAATGACTGGCCCTATTACGTATCCTGCTAATGGTTCTGCCTATACCGCTGAATTTGGAATGATGAACGTTGCTGCTGGACAAGGGAATTACATCAACGATACCTGGCATCAATCGGGTAATAACAACCTATCTATACAAGATAATGGCTATATCATTGGGAAACATCGTCGTGCAATTAGCCCTGTTGGCGGAACCTATGGTTATTTTATTGGCTTAGAACCTGGTGCTGCTGTAGCAAACAACGGAACAAGTAGAGGGTTTCAATACACTCATTTTGTTTTTGGTGCCAATACCTATGATGTTTTATCTGGTTACTTCGAAGCTGGTAGCCCTAATAATACGGCTGGTGCAGCAATTGAATGTAGTGGTTATGATATGGACGACTTTTGGGGAAACAGACATGGCGAATGGATGTTTGATGACATTAACAATGTAACCAATGGTGGTACTTATGAAATTCGTGTTTGGCCACAAGATCCAACAACGCCTTGGGTTGGTAGTGTTTGGACGATTTCTAAGGACGATGTCTTTCTTTACCCTTCTCCGAACCCGCTACACAACGACTGTGATGTTGCTCCAACCAATTTAAAAAGAACGGGGTTTGAAGATTTTTCTGCTTTTGGCGTTCTTTCTGGAACCATTTTCTTAGAAGCTCAAATTACGGACTTAGCGGCAACAGCGATCAACAATCGCTTTATCAAGGTAGATTGGACGACTTCGAAGGAAGTTAATGTCGATCACTTTGTTATTGAAAGAAGTACAGATGATGCCAACTTCTCTCCGATCACCACACATGCAGCTGTTGGAAATAGTCAAGTCTCTCAAAGTTATTTTATTGATGATGCAGCAGTCTTGCCCAATATCAACTATTACTACCGTGTCAAAACAGTAGAAGTGGATGGAACAACGGAGTATACGCATTCTGTTGTGGCAACATTGGTCAAAGATGGAAATGTTCAAACGGTTAATTTATTTCCAAATCCGATTGCGGAAGGAAATGCTACCTTAGAAATTGTTTCTACTATTGACAAAGAAACTTCTATTGTTATTTACGATGCTATTGGACAATTAATTCTATCGAAAGAGATTACGGTACAAAAAGGATTAAATACACATTCCTTAGAAACGAACGATTGGCCAAGTGGTATTTATTATGTCCACATCAATAATGCGCAATCTTCTACGGTTAAAGAATTAATCAAATCAGAATAATTTTATACGCTCTGTTTTATAGTTCCGTACTTAGCTGCGCTGCTGAGTATTGATAATGACTTTCCATTTACTAGGCAACAATTATCAAAAAAAAGCTACTTCATTTTGAAGTAGCTTTTTTTTGATCTTTTGGGGGCATAAAAACCCGTTTAGACCCTGTCTATTTAGATTCAATCCAATTAAATGAATTAAGATGCTTTTTTCTCTATTTTTTTACCGACATTTGCACACGAATTCAACATCCTCAACGAATAGGGAATAAATTTACTTATGAAGAAAATAGGTCTTTTTTGGGGTTCCGATACAGGAATGACGGAAGAAATTGTAAGCATACTTGTGGACTTAATTGGAGCAGATAAGGTGGATAGTATTAATGTTTTTAATGCTTCTGTTGAGCAATTTGATGCTTATGATACGCTATTATTAGGTTTGTCGACCTGGTATGACGGAGAACTTCAGAGTGATTGGGATGAGTTTTTTGAGTCTTTTCAACAAATTGATTTTACGGATAAAACCGTTGCTCTATTTGGGCTGGGAGATCAAGAAGGTTATGCCGAATACTTTATTGATGGTGTTGGTATTATCGGCACGATTGTTCAACAAAATGGAGGGAAGATTGTTGGAAAATGGAAAACAGAAGGCTATGAATACGAAGCCTCGAAGGCTGTTCTTGAAGAGGGCTGGTTTCTTGGCTTGGCAATCGACGAAGACAATCAACCTCAACAAACAGATGAGCGCCTAGAACAATGGGTTGCTCAACTTAAGGAGGAAGGTTTTCACTAAAAAAAAAACGAATAACAAACATCTGAGTACAGGACAAAAAATAATTAATTAATATTTTACAGCTTAAATCTACCCAAAACTAGGATTAGATCGCTTCGCTTTTAGATCCTAGATCGCTTCGCTGTTAGATTTTAGACCCAATTGAGCTCTAATTGGGTCTAAAATCTAATATCTAAAAGCATGAGCGGAGAGAACGAGTAGTTTTGTGTTCATACACAAACTGGGCTGCTCGATCTAAAATCTAATAAAATGCTAAGTAGATTCGATATTTTATTAGATAAAAAACTTTTGTCCTGTACACAGAACAAACATATAAACATGATAGAAACAGACATCATAATCGTTGGCGCAGGACCTTGTGGTTTGTTCACTGTATTTGAAGCAGGTTTACTCAAACTAAAATGCCATTTAATTGACTCTTTGCCACAACCAGGAGGGCAATTAACAGAGATTTATCCTAAAAAACCAATCTATGACATTCCAGGTTTTCCTGATATTTTAGCGGGTGATTTGGTTGATAATTTGATGCAACAAATTGCGCCCTTCAAACCAGGGTTTACCTTGGGAGAACGTGCCGAAACAATTGAAAAACTAGAAGATGGCCGCTTTTGCCTAACCTCTAGTAAAGGCACTAAATTGGTCGCTCCTGTGATTACCATTGCAGGCGGCTTGGGTTGCTTTGAACCTCGTAAGCCTCCTATTGGAAACATTGTCGATTTTGAAGACAAAGGAGTTGAGTACATCATCAAAGAGCCAGAATTATACCGTGACAAAAAGATTGTCATTGCTGGTGGTGGAGACTCTGCCTTAGACTGGACGATTTTCTTGGCAGAAGTAGCGGCCGAAGTAACCATTGTACATCGCCGTAAATCTTTTAGAGGTGCTTTAGACTCTGTCGAAAAAGTAGAGAAATTGGCCGCAAGTGGCAAAATTAAGCTGTTGACCGAATCGCAAGTTATTGGACTGAATGGCGATGACAAATTGAACGAAGTTGTTATTAAACATAAAGTAGAGGGCGAATCGACACAAACGGTAGATCACTTTATTCCTTTGTTTGGCTTGAGTCCAAAACTAGGACCGATTGCAAAATGGGGCTTAAACATTGATCGTTCTGCGATTGAAGTCGATACGCTGGATTACAGTACCAACATTCCTGGTATTTATGCCATTGGAGATGTTAATACCTACCCAGGTAAACTAAAATTGATTCTTTGTGGGTTCCACGAAGGGACGATCATGGTTCAATCGGCCTTCAAACACATCTATCCAGACAAAAAAGTCCAGTTCAAATATACTACGGTGAATGGGGTGAATGGATTTGAGTAAAATTCTTTTTTAATGCTTAATTTTTAATACTAAATACTTCGTGGGATTTTTAGTTTTTTTACCAAAAAACATAAAAACCATTTCATATTAGTTTGATTATCAACAATTTAGTTAAACTAATAATTAAAAGCTATCTTATTGATAATCAAACTAATATAATTTCTCCACGAAGTAATGTAATACGGAATGCTAGATTTTTTATAGCTAAAAGCATTCCGTATTAAAAATTAAGCATTCAACATTAAAACAAACACCTACTATGAATTATTTTGAGTTTTACGATCTTC
>CACVAQ010000138.1:31896-33298 GCA_902727865.1 uncultured Aureispira sp.
TTCTCCACGAAGTAATGTAATACGGAATGCTAGATTTTTTATAGCTAAAAGCATTCCGTATTAAAAATTAAGCATTCAACATTAAAACAAACACCTACTATGAATTATTTTGAGTTTTACGATCTTCCCATTTCATTTAATTTAGATCAAGCCCTTTTGCGTCGTCAATTTTTAACCTTGAGCAAGAAGTATCATCCCGACTTCTATACCTTAGAATCGGAGGAGAAACAAGAAGAAATATTGGGCTTATCAACACGTAATAATGAAGCTTACAAATTATTAAAAGATCAAGAACAGCGCATTAAATACGTGCTAGAATTAAAGGGTTTGCTAGGAAAAGACATCAAAACAGAGCTACCACAGTCTTTTTTGATGGACATGATGGACATCAACGAACGGGTGATGGATTTGCAATTTGATTACGACAAAACAACCCATCAATCCATACAGGCAGAAGTTGATGCCAAAGAAAAAGAACTCTTTGAAGGCATTCAAACTATTTTTGATGCGTACGATGATGCGGCTGCTACTGCGGAGCAATTAGAACAGGTGAAGGATTATTACTTGCAAAATCGCTACCTTAAGCGTCTAAAAGAAAACATGTTGAAGTTGATAGAATAGAACTTGTCACGAATATTCTTCTAAAAACGACTGGTTTATTCCACGAAGTATTCTATATTTATAGGAATGTTTTTTCACACTAGAACAACAACCTTATTATGAACCGTCTTAATTTTCCAAAGCTTCTATTCCTCATCACTCTTTTCGCAGTTACTTCCCTACTCTTTCCTAGCTGTGGAGGTGATTCAGAATTAACAAATTACAAAGAAAAATTAATTGGAGAATGGGAGTTAAAGAATGTTGGGGATTTACAAATGTTTTATATAAACAGACCCTTTTTGCTAAAAAATGCAACCATGACTTTCCAATCAAATGGTACCTTGCAAACCAAAATGCAAAGCAGTAGCAATTCTAAAACATGGATTGCAGAAGAAGCCACTTGGTCGGTTACACAATCTAGTCGCAAAGAACTCAATAAAATAGGCGAAACCTTGACCATCGATTCCGACACAGGACCTTTTAATGATAAAATTGCTATAGAATTCATAGATGAACGCACGTTCTATCTAACACTCAACGATTTAGAATATCAGTTTGTAAAAAAATAGCAAGAACTATCCCACCATTTAAAAGGCTTAGACAACCATTTACTTGTTGTCTAAGCCTTTTTTATGTAAGTACAAAAATAAACTGTAATTTTAGGCCCAATGAGCAGACTGCTATTTCTTGGGGATTCGTACGATCATGCGAGGCTACTTATTCCCCTTGGTCATGAACGTTTCAATTGTTGTCCGTGGTCGAAGAAAACCCGAACTAAACGAAGCGATCTCACCTAAGGAAC
>CACVAQ010000138.1:33398-37428 GCA_902727865.1 uncultured Aureispira sp.
AACAAATAATCCGTATAGTTAAGTACAGTCATAATAAGCCCAATTCAATTAAAAAATTAAGAACACAAGCAATGCGTATAGGTATTTTTTTTGGTGGAACATCTAGAGAACGAGAAATTTCTTTTGCAGGCGGACGAACCGTTTATGATAATTTAGACAAAAGTTTGTTTACTCCTGTTCCTATTTTTGTAGATAGTTTGGGAAATTTCGTCCTGCTCAATTGGCAATTTCTGTACAAAGGAACCATTCGAGACTTTTATCCGCCAGCGGCTTATATTCCAGAAACCGAACATGCTTTCCAAGTCTATATTGAAAGCTTGCAAGATTTAGATGAAACCCAAATTCAAGCACTCATCGAGCAAGTTGGAACTCCAATTGCAATAGATCAATTACCCGATTTGATTGACTTTGCCTTTTTAGCCTTGCATGGCAATTTAGGAGAAGATGGTCAAATTCAAGGTTTATTGGAGTGCCTCCGATTGCCTTATTCTGGTTCGGGAATCCGTGCCAGTAGTATTGGGATGGATAAGTCGTATCAGAAAAAATTAATGGATGCGGGTGGTTTTAACATGCCAAAAATGGAAATCATCAAGCGGTATGATTGGCTAAAAGGCTATCCCCAAAATTGGAAAGCGCAAGTGGTCCAACAAATTGGATTGCCTATGGTCGTTCGACCAGCCAACCAAGGTTCTTCTATTGGCGTTCGTATTATTAATACCATCGAAGACATTGAACCAGCAATCAATGCGGCTTTTTTCATAGAAACACTAAGCGCAGCAACTTGGCAAGCTCAATCTAAAGCGTCAAAAGTTGATTTTCTAAAAGTCTTAACAGACATTCGTACTGGTGTTGGTTTTCCCTTACAAGTCGTCGAAACAAAGGACATAATTTATCATCCCGAAGCTTTATTCACCTTCTTAGATCTCTATTTTGAGAACAATTTGGTGATTCATTTACAGGGGGATAATGCAGAACATACCGTTGTCTTAGAAGAATTTATTTATGGTAGAGAGTTTTCTTGTGTTGTCATTCGAGGTGAAGAAAACGAAGCAATTGCCTTGCCTCCTACAGAAATTTTAAAAGGAACAGAGATTTTTGATTACCGTTCTAAATATCTAGCAGGCTTATCTAGAAAACTAACGCCCATTGATTTGCCCGAAGCCAAAATTGAAGCGATTCGCACAGAATGCGCTCAATTGTTCGACTATTTAGAGTTTAATACCTATGCTCGTATTGATGGTTTTATTCAAGAAGATGGACGTATTTTCTTAAACGATCCGAATACGACTTCAGGAATGTTGCCGTCTTCTTTTTTCTTTCATCAGGCAGCAGAAATCGGCTTGAATCCATCTCAGTTTCTAACCTATATTATTCGTACCTCCTTGGTGGAGCGCATACAGACTAGTACTCAATTAGGTTGGTACGAGCCATTATTAGTCCATTTAGATGCCCAACTTAAGGCCCAACAACAAAACTCGGCTAAACGAGAAAAAATAGGCGTCTTTTTGGGCGGTTATTCTTCGGAGCGCCATATTTCGGTTGAAAGCGGTCGTAATATTTACGAAAAATTAGCCAGCTCCGATCGTTATGAACCCGTTCCTATTTTTGTAACGGGCAATCGCCAAGCACATCAATTGCATCACATTCCTATTAACTTGTTGTTAAAGGATAATGCAGACGATATTCGAGACAAAATCAATTCCTATAAAGTACATCCTATCATTCTTAAAATACAAGAAGACTGTCGGGCTATTATGAAACGTTATACACAAGAGCCTCCTATTTTTGCGCCACGTCGGTTAGAATATGCGCAGCTAAAGGCGGAGGTAGATGGCGTTTTTATTGCCTTGCATGGCCGTCCTGGAGAAGATGGAGAGGTGCAACAATATTTACAACAACACAACATTCCTTTTAATGGCTCTTTGGCAAGTTCGGCTCAAATTACCATCAATAAATACGAGACCTTACAATTATTAAAAAAACATGGCTTGCCTGTCACCGATCAATTGTTAATTGATAAAAAAGAATTTTTAGAGCATCCTTTGGAAATTCTCAATCAAATCAAAAAAGTCTTGACCTATCCCCTCATTGGCAAACCCGTAGATGACGGGTGTAGCTCTGCTGTAAAACTCCTCAAATCAGATGCAGAATTACAGGCCTTTCTAAACGCCTTGTTCCGTACACAGGAGGACGTTGACACGGAACAAGCTACCGTTTTAGGCTTAAAACCTAAAGAGGAATTCCCACAAAAAGAAGTGGCCTTACTAGAAGCCTTAATTGATAAAAAAGAAGCCGTACATTTTCTAGAAATCACTGGCGGTTTGTTAACAAAATACGATGCCGAAGGTAATTTGGTTTACGAGATTTTTGAGCCATCAGAAGCCTTAGCTATCGGAGAAATTTTATCTTTGGAAGAAAAGTTCTTGGCTGGAGAAGGGCAAAACATTACGCCTGCTCGATTTGTGCCTGCCAATTTGCCTTATGAACACGAGCACATTTCGAAACAAGTCCGTGCGACCTTAAAAAAAGCCGCTCAAATATTAAATGTGACGGGCTATGCTCGTATTGATGCCTTTGTCCGCATTTTTGAAGATGGAACCGCTGAAACCATTATCATTGAAATCAATTCATTGCCAGGCATGACGCCAGCCACTTGTATTTTTCATCAATGTGCGATTAATGGGTACAAACCTTATGACTTTATTCATCAAATTCTAAACTTCGGAATTCAGCGAGCAAATAAATAGCTTTTTAATAAAAAACGCTGTATTCAGGACAACTTTTCTCATGAGCCTTGCACCTTAGTTGTCCTATACTCCGTAAAAAACGTTCTTTGACAAATCCTGTGGTAATCATAAAAACAAGCTTTGGAATAGACTATTTTTAGATCCTAAACCTAAGCAGCCGTCAAAGGCTAACTGTAATTAGAAACGCCCTATGATTTGTATCTAAACGTCAACAATAAAATAGATTAAGTAGCAGAAAAGAAAACATAAATTATGAGTAAAACACGTACTTTTTTTAGTGACTTATGGTATCTCCGCAAAACCATATTCACCAACATTGTTGGTGTTATTGTATTAACTTTTGTGTCAATTTATTTATTAATGTGGATCCTTAGTTTTTACACCTTGCATGGCGAATCTGTTGAAGTCCCAGATTTGGTTAATATGAAACTAAATGAGGCTGAAAAATTATTAGCTACTAGAAAATTAGACTTTGTTGTCACCGATTCTATTTGCAAGGGAGCGGGTATTGGTGGTTTAATTAAAGAGCAAAACCCACGTCCTTCGTTTCGTGTAAAAGAGAGTAGAAAAATTTACTTGACGATTACTAGACATTCTGATTGTACTGTCAACTTGTACTACAATCAATTGATTGGTCGCCCAAGGGAATATGTTGTTCGACAGCTACAGCGTAGTAATTTAAAGGTTGGTAAACTAACCTATCGTCCTGGCGGAAAAGCAGAAAATACGATCATTGAAGCCTACGTCAATGGGGTTCCTTTGTTTATAGAGGCGGACCCGAATGCCAATGAAAAGCCCCCAACAGAGGCTAAAAAAATTCCTCAAAATTCAGTCATCGACTTAGTTTTATTAGAAGGGGTGGATGCCTTGCCGCAATATATTCCAAATCTAATTTGCGATACTTATGGTGTCGCTGAATTTACCATCAAAGGAAGCCAATTTAATTTGGGGACGGTGCATACATTAGGTGTCGTGAACGATACTTTGGCGGCTTGGGTTTGGAAACAAAGCCCTTCTGCGGGAAAGAATGCAACAATGGGTTCTGGTATTGATGTTTGGTTGATGAGTGAGTTTCCAGAAGGTTGTAAGGAAGAAGACCCTTTGCCTATTGATGGCGATGATAATGATAATGGTGATGATGAAGAAGCCGTGCCAGAAGAAGAACAGATCGAAGGGTAAAATAAATACCTAGCAATCATATAGCAGAAGCCTGTTTCATGACTTAGAAAGACCGCTAATCTACGGATTAAGAGCGTCCTAAAGTTATGAAGCAGTTTTTTTTT
>CACVAQ010000139.1:0-30074 GCA_902727865.1 uncultured Aureispira sp.
AAAAAATCGAATTCATTGGTCAAATGAGTCCCTTAACTAATCATCCAGCATGCCCAATTCTTGTTTCACAATATAAACCGCCTCATTTCGCAAAGCCGTTTCAGTATCCATGCCTTCTTTTTTTGCTTTTTCTTGGATAAATCCAAACCACTCTTTGTTCTTTCTAGCTTCTTGTATTTTACGAACCACCAAAGCATCAAAATCTGAGGGTTGTTCAGGAGCTTCGGCAACAACTTCATCCTCATCAAGTATTCGCAAATCTTTCTGATTTCCAAAGTAATACTTATACAACTGATCGTCAAACCCAAAGCCAAAACGCCATAAATTGACCGAAGCCATTAAGATACAAATTACTTCAGCTTTTTCAATTTCTTTTCCAAAATCCAAATTAGCTACTTGACGATTACTTGGATGAGCATCTTTATTATAATACCAAAACTGCCCATTATTCCATACTTTTTGTAAGCCTCCCCAATTAACAAAACGCCAGTAAAAGCTATCTCCAATCGTTAAAGAACGAGGTTTATACTTTCCTTTTTCATCAATTACAATCGTCGGGTAAGGCAACTCATACGAAGGAATATTGCCTAAAATATTCAAGGCATCTTCCAAGTCATCGTCTTCCTCTCTTGGTTCTTTTGCCATCACCATATCAGTCCAGGTAAGATCGGGCAAATCCTTATTCAAAGCCTCTTCCACATGAGAAATAATAGAATCCGCAAATAAAGCAGCGCCATAAAAGCTAAAGTGAATCCCTGTTTGCGGGAACAAAGGATAAGCCGTTTTGCCTTTCATTTCCAAAAACCATCCGTTCGCATCCACCAAATTGATGTTCCGTTGTCGCATTCCCTTAACGTAATAATCATAATTTGTTTTTAGGCCTTCTCTCGGAATTTGATCTTTGTCAGGCAAGTATTCAGGAAAAAAATCCGCCTTATTGGGTCCAATGACAACCATTAAGTGTTTTCCTAACTTCTTCAAGGTATCTTGCAGCTGTACCAAGCGATTTAAACGCGTGTTAATTTCAAATTCTTTGACTTCAAATTTCCCATTATGCTCCAAAATATAATCGTAATCAAACAAGTAATCCTCCTTCCCGATCACCACAGCATGCACTTTAGACTGGTTGTAAAGAGAATAAGCAATCTGGTGATCCAATCGCAAAGCCCAGTTTCTAAAGCCCCAATGTGTCTTTAAGTATTGTTCTTTTCCTTCTTGATACGTTCCCGTTGCCCAATCCGCTTTGTTAAATTGAACATTTGCAGGTATCGGCTCATAGCCCCCTAATTTTGCGACCGTCACAAAGCTAACTAGCACTTGCAACATCGGTAAAAAAAGCAAGCTTACCGTCAAGTAAAAAAGGCGTTTTTGTATTTTATTGTTTGTCATTATTTTACACTAATTCCTTGAATTAATAAGCGTTTGTCATTATTTTTTTTGTAATTTTTGTTTGATAACCCAACTTTAGTAAACTTACTTAGCTTCGTTGTCTACTACATATTTAGCATCCAAATAAATCATTTCCTTCAAAGGAAGTCCTTTCGCTTTGGCTTTGGCTTCCACCTTTTTCAACCATTTTGGTGTTGCTCTAATTTGCTTCATTTTTTCCTGAATCCGTGCATTTTCAGTCCCATTCATAGACTCCTTATCAAAATAAAAGTTGTACAAATGCTCGATAAATGGTCCCAAGTATTTCTTCATATTGGGTGGTGTCATAATGATAAAAACAACTTCGGCAGTCTCCAGTTCTGCTGCATAATTCACTTCCACAAATTTTCGCTGCCCAGGATATGCCTCTCTATTATAATACCAAAACTGCCCCTTATCAAACACCCTTTCTTCAATCCCCATATTCACCAATTGCCAAAAAAAACTATCTCCAATCGTGATTGCTCTAGGGCGGTATTTTCCTTCTTTATTAATTAATAATTTAGGATACGCCAGCGGTTCTACCGGAATTTTGACCGCCAGATTCAAAGCTTTTTCAAGATCATCATCAGAACCTCTCAAATTATCATCCCAAACCAGCTCGTCCCAATAAAAATCAGGAAGATCCTTATTCAATTGCCGTTCTGTTTCCTCAAAGATACGCTGTGCCGTAATTGCGGCCCCATACGTCGTGTAATGAATGCCCATTGGACCATACAAAGGGATAGAAGTGGTATCTTTCATCGACATGAACCAATCGTTTATATCTAGATGATCTATGCCATAATGTATTAATTTCTCTCGAAAAACAGTATAATTCGTAGGAATATCCCCTTTTTTCCGAGCATATTTATCGGGCAAATACTCTGGATAATAATCCGCTTTATTCGGAGCAATAACAAAAAAGAAGGCTTTGCCCATTTTTCGCATGGTATCCTGTACCGCTTTCGTTTTTTTCGCCAAGTCGGTCAATCGGTCCGCTCCTAAATAGCCCCATCCGTTTCGAGTTTTCATGTAAGAAGGTTCATATAGATAATTTTCCTTCCCGATAATCAAGCCATTCACTCTAGACATTCCATAGCCCCAAAATGCGATTTGATGTTCCAATCTAATCGCCCAATTACAAAATCCAAAATGGGCTTTTATATACTGCTCCTTTTCCCTTTGATAATTGCCATCCAACCAAGCATGCTTCGTTAACGAAGTATTCGAAGGAGGAATGCCATAGCCGCCTAGTTCATTGACCTTCACCCAATTGAAATTAAATTGTAGCATAGGCAAGAACAATAAGATCAGGAGCAAAAAAAACAAGCCCTTTATACTATTTTCTTTTATATTCATTGTAATATCTTCCTCGTTCTTTATTTTGACTTACGACGATTCATAATATAAATAGCATCTCTTTGTAAGATGGTATCCAATGGAACCGCATATTCGATTGCCTTGTTTTTTAGTTCTAAATACCATTTAGGATTTGCTTTGATCTCCTTCACTATTTCTCGAATGCGTTCCTCCTCTGTTTGTGAAAAATAATCCTTTAAGCCTCCCAAGGCTCCCCAAGCAAAATGCGGTATATTACAAGTGGCGACAACCATCAAAACCACATCGCTATTATCCAGTTTAAATAAATCTCTTTCTGTTCTTTTATGCCCGCCAGGGAATACCGTATTATTATAATACCAATATTGAGAGGACTTTGCAAAACAATTCTTAGGTAAATAATCTTTAAATTGAAAGGTTCCCCAAAAACTATCTCCAATAGTAATAACCTTAGGGCGATATTTTCCTCTTTGTTGAAAATGACCACGGACATAAGCATGTGCTGGCATTGGCATTCGATGACTCAAATTCAACAATAATTCTAAGTCATTATCAGGAGACAATAAACTATCAGAGACCCAAAGGCTATCAATAACTAGTGCTGGCAAATCCTGATTTAATCGCTGTTCTAAACCGTTTAACAAGGAATCTATAAAAACGGACACCCCATAATTGCTCCAATGCGTTCCTCCTTTGGGAAATAAAGGATAAGGCGTCGTGTTCTTTAGCGATGAAAACCATTTATTTGCATCCAATACGTCCACCCCTTCTGCCTTTAATTCAGATACAAAAACAGCAGAATTGGTACTATCCCTCTTTTTGTACGTCTCTGGCAAATACGCTGAATGATAATAAGCCTTGCTAGGAGCTAAAACCAACAAAAACACTTTTCCTCTTGACTTACAGCCATTTGAAATCGCTTTCAGATAAGCCACTTTCTCCTTCAAAGCAGCTTTTCCTATGTAATCTTTTCCTAAATATTCGTCAATATATTCCTTTCCAAAGAGATAATTCTCCTTGCCTATAATTAGCTCCTTATTGGTCGATTCATGATAACAAGTATACACTCGATCATTATTGCTTCTAATCAAATCTTCCCTCAAGCCAAAAGTAGCTTTATAAAAATCATCTGTGTTCTGTTGGTAACTTCCATTAAACCAAGTCTTCCAAGACCATTTTTGTGCTTCCTGCTCTTTGCTAAATCCGTTTAAGTCAACGACTGCTCGAAAACCAAAAAAATTCTGTAGAATTGGCAAGAAAAGCAGTAGTAATATACTATAGCTAAGAAAAATGATCGCTCTCTCCTTTCCCATCTTTAAAAACGGTAATAAATAAATGGATTAAAACTACTGGCAGCAATAGAAGAAACAGATAAAATAAATAACCCGATGGCGACAAAATACATCACAAAGGTCTGCCAAGTGTTATACTCTCCAAAAAAGACCAAGTCGTGTACCTTTTGAATTGGTTTGATTAAAGTACAAAAGGCAAAACAGATTCCTACAAACAAGATAAAGAAAAACTCTGTCGAGTAAGGCGACTCCAATGGAGAAAAGTCAAAGGCGAATAGTTTTCCATAGAACTTACCGACCACGCCAATATCTTCAATAAAAAATAATACCCAGCCCATCATGACCACAAAGAAGCAGTAAAACAAACTAATAACGCGCCCTAGCCCGCCCATTTTTTTAAACAAGTTGAGCAAGAAAAGACGCTCTATAATCAAGAAAATGCCATGAAATGCGCCCCACAGAACAAAGTTCCACGATGCTCCATGCCAAAGCCCTGACATTAAAAATACAAACCACAGATTAAAATAAACTCTAGCCTTAGAATCGACTCTAGAGCCGCCCAAGGGAATGTATAAATACTCTCGCATAAAGGCGCCTAAGGTCATGTGCCAACGTCGCCAGAATTCGGTTATACTTCTAGAAGTGTAAGGATTGTCAAAGTTTTCAGGAAAGGTAAAGCCTAACATTCTACCGAGTCCAATCGCCATATCTGAGTATCCTGAGAAATCAAAATAAATCTGAAAGGTATAGGCTAATATACACCACCAAGCAATAGGCGTATTAATTAAACTCCAATCAAGTACTAAGGCAGCTTCAGGTGTCGCTCCCATTACAGAAGCAACCGCTTCTCCCAAGACGTTTGCAATCAGCACTTTTTTCCCTAAACCAATACAGAATCTATAAAAGCCTAATAAACGATCATTATAGCTTTCTTCTCGATTTTCTATTTGGTCTGCAATCGTATTAAAACGAACAATAGGACCAGCAATCAGCTGCGGGAACATCATGATATACAACATGTAATCTCTCACACGTTCCAACGGCTTGTGTACGCTTCGATAAACATCAACAGAATAAGTCAAGGTCTGAAAGGTGTAAAATGAAATCCCAATAGGCAAGGCTATTTTTGTCCACTGAATTTCAGTACTTCCTGTTGCAGCAAGTAAACCGTTGACATTTTCTATAAAGAAGTTGGAGTATTTAAAAAAGGCTAAAAGCCCTAAATTGAGCGTAACGGACAAGCCTAAGAGCATCTTTTTCTTCCGTTGCTCTTCTGTTTGATGCATAAAACGCACCAAATAAAAATCTATAAATGTCGAAGCCAGCAATAAGAAAACAAATTTGGGTGCGCCCCAACTGTAGAAGAAAATACTAGATGCAAGAATGACCCAATTTTTATTTTTTTTACTACTCAAAAAGTAGAGAAATAAAAATACAGGTAAAAAATAAAGCAAAAAGCTAATGCTACTAAATACCATTTTGTGTTAGCCTTAATAAAAGATGAATGAGGTTTGTTCTAAATAAATATAGAAACGCCCTCTAAATACTAATTGTACAGTACAAAGCAACGAAGGTAAGTTTATTTAGCTGCAAAAAAGGTAAAAAAGGGCAAAAAAAAACTCCTTATAGGAGTTTTTTGTATTTTTTTATTTCTTTGTCTTCGATTTTTTTTTGACCTTAGGCATTTTACTCTGATTGACTTTCATGTTGTTTTTTTGCAATACTTCTTGTGCCAAATTCAAAAAGTTGATGGCACCTTTAGAAGAGGCATCGTACATCGCAACGGGCATTCCTTCGCCAGGCGCTTCTGCAATTCTAGAATTTCGGTGAATAACCGTTATAAACACTCTAGTATCAAAGTACTTCCGTGCTTCTAGCACCACTTCTTTTGCCAATCTCAATCGAGCATCATACATAGACAATAAAATACCTTCAATATCTAGATCTGGGTTCAACTGCGTTTTTACTTGGCGAATGGTATTCATTAATTTCCCTAAACCTTCCAAGGCAAAGTACTCACATTGAACAGGAATTAAGACAGAATCAGCAGCCGTCAAAGCATTGACCGTTACCAAACCTAAAGAAGGTAGACAGTCAATAATTATAAAATCGTAAGCATCTTTTACTTCATTTATAATCTCTTTAAGAACAAACTCTCTACGAAACCGATTAATCAATTCAATTTCAGCACCCACCAAGTTGATGTGTGCAGGAATTAAGTCTAACCTTGGTGTTTCAGTTGTTACAATAGCTTGCGAAACAGCAACGTCATTAATCAAACAATCATAAAGATTGTATTCTACATCATCCGCAGAAATGCCAATACCTGTAGTAGCGTTGGCTTGTGGATCTGCGTCAATTAGCAAAATTTTGTATTCCAAAATTGCCAAACTAGCGGACAAATTAATTGCCGTAGTAGTTTTTCCGACCCCTCCTTTCTGATTTGCGACAGCAATTACTTTTCCCATCTTTTTTTCTAATAATTGTTTATGGCATTCAAATATTAAGAATATTCTCAATGTTCACTTTGTAATAAAATTTGGTTCATTGACAAATCGTGTGGGGTTGAAACCATAGGCTAACTTTTAACAGCTATGAATTGGGATATAAGTTTTAAGTAGAAAGTCGTAAGTCGTTTATTATAAAAAAAAATAGACGACTTTCTACTTAAAACTTACGACTCATACCGTCTAATAAAAAAAGTGGTTTAAACTATTATCACACGAGTTGTCAAAGAATGTAAAATCTTACTAGTGCGAATGTACGAAATTTTAAACTAAAAAGGAGTGCCTATTACGATGAATGTATTAAACTTACCTTTTATTTACCTAAAACAAGTCCTAAAGCTTTGCTCTTGCGCCTTATTTTTCCCAAACCGCTATTTCCAAGACCCTAAATTGGTGTTTGAGGAATCCAAGTACGCCAACTTCCTCGAAGGGTTCTATTTTGTTTACTTTCCTCTAAATAAGCTAAAAAATCAACTTGATCTATAAATTTAGCGCCCATTGATCCCAAATGCTTGGTTTCTGATTGGCAGTCAATCATTCCAAAACCTTTTTTTTCTAAAGTCTTTGCCAAAACGATCAAAGCCATCTTAGAAGCATTTGATGCTTTGGCAAACATAGATTCCCCAAAAAAGCAATTCCCCAAAGACAAGCCATATAAACCGCCCACTAAGGTATCTCCCTGCCAGGTTTCGACCGAATGAGCAAAACCCAAACGGTGCAAATTAATATAGGCTGCTTTCATTTCCTCGGTTAACCAGGTTCCATTTTGCCCTGCTCTAGGAATAATGGCACAGGCTTCTATCACGGATTCAAAGGCTTGGTCAAAGCTAACTCGGAACGTTTTTTTTCTAAAAACTTGCCGCATACTTTTCGACACCTTGATCTCAGAAGGATATAAGACAAAGCGTGGATTTGGGGACCACCACAGAATTGGCTCTCCTTCGTTGTACCAAGGAAAAATACCATGCTCATAGGCAAAAAGTATCCGCTGTGGGGACAAATCGCCTCCTGCTGCCAGCAAACCCTCCGATGAAGCATATTTAGGGTGTGGAAATGTTATTTCTTCTGTTAACCAATACATTTTTTTTATTCTATAAGATATTAAAATTCAGTACTTTCTAAAATTAGCTTCGCTGCGCTTCCTTCGATTGCTCCACAAAGTATAGTAAATTAGTTCAATAGCCAATTCTTATCACAGAAGCCTTTATGCTTTCTCTACTAAATACTTTGCCAACACCTTGTAGAGTTCTGCTGGTTGAAATGGTTTCACAACAATATCATTCATTCCTGCTTCATAAATACGCTCTTTATTATCCATCAAAGCAGAAGCCGTCAAAGCGATAATTGGTATAAATTCATGATGCCCATCTTTTTTTGCTCTAATAATTTTAGTGGCAGCATAACCATCCATATTAGGCATATGAATATCCATTAGGATTAAATCAAAGTCTTGTTCTTTTATTTTTTCAATCGCCTCTAGCCCATCCGCTGCATGAGTAAAATCGACGCCCCATTTTTCTAAGAATTTTTTCACGACCAAAACGTTCACTAGATTGTCTTCAACCGCTAACACTTTTGCGCCTTTTAAGGCTTTGCCCAACTGTTCTTTTGGAGCGCCCAAAATTCGTTTTTTAGAAAGAGAAGCGCCTTTTTTAAAGCCCAACACAAATGAAAAGACAGCGCCTTTGCCAACTGTGCTTGTCAATTTTATATCGGAGTTTTGAAGCTGTAGTAATTTTTTTATAATGGCTAAACCTAAACCTGTTCCGCCATATTTTCGAGTGGTATCCGAAGCAGCCTGCGTAAACATATTGAAGATGTATTTTTTTTCTGCTTCTGAAATTCCAATACCACTGTCTTTGACCTCAAATTGTAAGACAATGTTCTCCTCGGTCTCCTCTTCAACGCGCAAGGTCACTTTTACTTCGCCCTTTTCTGTAAATTTAATCGCATTACTAATTAAATTATTTAGCACTTGAGTCAATCTATTGGGATCGCCTATTAACATTTTAGACAAATCAACCTCTGTATCCAAAAAGAAATTAATGCCTTTCTTTCGAGCATTGGTCGACATTCCATAATGAATACTATCCAATAAACCCAACAAGTCAAATTCAATCGTTTCAAACTCCACTTTCCCCGATTCTATTTTATTAAAATCTAAAACGTCGTTGATAATAGCCAAAAGGTTATTGGCAGAAAATTTCAAAATATTCAAATTTTCAAGCTGGCTTTCGGCTGGAGAATCTTCCAATAAATAATTGGTCAAATTGACCACCGCATTCATTGGGGTTCTAATTTCGTGCGACATGATCGACAAAAACTCTGCCTTAGCATGCGATGATTTTTCTGCTTCTTCTTTTGCTGTTAATAAATCTTGCTCTCGCTCTAATAGCTTCTGCGTCCGATTGGCAATTTCTCGTTCTAGGTAATTTTTATTTTTTTTGCTATTCCGAACCGCAATTCTTGCTCTTCCTAAAACCGCTAGAACAAACAGAATCGCAATAAAGACATAGAAATAAAACGTTTTATAAAAAGGCGTATGCACTTTGATTGGAATATGAATTTCGTTTTTAGACCAGGCCCCATTTGCCCCTTGTCCCCTAATTATTAAGGTATAATTACCATAAGGCAGTCGATTAATACGCACTTCGTTTTCGGAAGTAGATTGCCATCCTTGTCCAGAATCTTCAATTTTGTACATGTAGCGATTCCGAGCAGGGCTTTCATAATCCAGCAAAGCAAAACTCAATTTAAAAAAATGGTCGTTTGGATACAACACAATTTCCTTTGTTTTTAACAATTGTGCCGTTCGGTCTTCCATTTCTTTGGCTTGCCCGCTCAAACATTCATAACTTAGAATGTACAAAGGAATCTGGCTCTCCGCTTCCTCTTGAAAGTGATTGGGGTAAAACGCCACCATCCCGTTTACACCTCCAAAATAAAAACGTCCTGAAGTAGATTTGTACGAAGCCATCTTATTAAATTCAGTTGCTGTAATTCCGTCTCTAGGCAAATAAACGGTGTTTCTACCCCAATCCGATTTTTTGTTAAATCGCATTAAGCCATAATTACTACTCAACCACAAAAAGCCATTATCATCTTCTAGAATAGCATAAATAACGTTATCAGAAAGACCTGTTGCGACCGTAAAATGCTTTAAACTGCCGCTTTCTGGATGTAGCTTAATCAAACCACCTTCATGCGTTCCCAACCACAATACCGCTTCTGTTCTATCCTTGTGAATCGTTAGGATATAATCGTGCGGGATGTAATAAGGGGCTTCTTTTTCTGTGCTATAATGGTAGGTAAATTGCCCTAATTTATAATCAAATTGATACAAACCAGAGGTTGCCCCCACCCACAAGGTCTGCGTCACGGTATCTTCTAATAAGGCATAAACTTGACTCGTATTCAATTCCTCACAAAGCCCATAAGCGTGGTACTTTATAAACGCTTGATAACTTGTATCTAAGTAGTACAAGCCTTCCCTAGACCCCATCCAAATACGCCCTTGGTGGTCCTCATATAGCTTTAAATTTAGATTTCTTTCATCCTCTTCTTTAACAACAGCGGCATGTTTAGTGGGGTAATTGGTTATCAAGCCCGTTTTAAGGTTGAGGCATTGTACCTCGTTTTTCCAACCACAGAACCAAAGATTCCCTTTTTTATCTTTTATAAGATCCAACTCTGGCCATCTTTCATCGTCTCCCTTCATTTTTAAGGAATCTTCTAAAGGAAAAACATCGCCCGTTTCTAAATCTATTCTTTGGTGTCCAGCATAAGTATTCACATAAAGAAAGCCATCCGCTTCAATAATACCTCGAATACTATACGATTTACTATTCGGAATAAATTTATCTTGATTTAGATAGTTATGGAATTTATTGGGTTCTACTGTAAAAATAAAAACACCATCCGTTGTTGAGATCCAAGAATTATTATCCTTATCAAAAAAGACGCTAAAAATTTTATGGTTTTGTTCGGTCAATAATAAATCCGTAAAATCATACACCAACTCTCCTTTAGAAGTATATATTTTAGATTCTACGGCATCGTAAAGCCAAATCATCCCATTAGTAGACTGGCGAATGTGCATGTTTTTGCCATAGAGCACCTCTCTTTCAAAAGATAAAAAAGCAGGATTGTATTCGATGGGTTGGGCTATTTTTTTAGAGAAATAGAACAAGCTATCTCCTTGAATATATTTGGCATATCCAGTAATTTCATCCTCGCCACAATGAATATCCAAGACCTTTTTAAAGGGCAACAAATCCTCTTCTTTTAGCTGCCCGTCCATACCATATTCCAAAATATAGCCCATCCCAATAACCCAAATTGCGTTTTTGCAACAAAGGATACTGCTCAGCGTATGATTGGCATGAGGCAATTCAAATAAGAGTTCACATTTGCCCTGACCAGCGTACTTAAAGACTTTTCTTGATTTTGTGACAATAAATAAAACATTAGGCGCTGCCTGATATAGTTCAAAAATATCCTGTTCTTTGATGGGAAATGAGGGGCCATACTTTTCGGCTAGGCGCTCGACTTTTAAGGTATTGGTATTTACAATGCTTATTTTCTCAAAAGGTCGAGCTTCTGCATCTAAAAAAGTAAGCCAAAGGCAACTGTCTTGATCTCCATAAATTTGATCAATCCTATTACTCGCCAAACCTTCTTTTTCTTTCGTTAATAACTCAAAAGAATAGCCATTGTATCGATTGAGTCCATAGTTTGTCGCCAACCAAATAAACCCTTTCGAATCTTGAAAGGTATTGCGAACAAAGCGATTCGACAGACCATCTTCTATAGATAGTTTTCTGATTTTTGCAGAAAATGATTGTGCTATTAAAGTACTATTAAATAAGAATAGTACAATGGTGAATATGATACTGTATTTCGTCATTTATTTCGTTCCTCTGTTAAGGGGTTAATGATGCATTCGGAAAAACAATTATGGAAAAAAAATTAATACTTCTAAGCTACTGAAAGCTACTCAGAATAAAGGATTTGATTGCAATAAAATAAAAAATTGCCCTCTTATGCTGACCTTAAGGGGGGAATTAGACCAGTCTACACGACTCTATACACCTCCTCAAACGGCAGGCGCAATCTAGGTCCATAAACGCCTTTGGGGCTGCCCTTACCAACGGCTATAATCATTGCAATTTCTGCCTTTGAAGGCAAATTTAAAATTTGACTTACCCGTTGACTATCAAAGCCTTCCATTGGACAACTGTCGTAGCCTTCTGCGGTTATACTCATCATAAAAGTTTGAGCAGCAATCGCCGCAGAACGATGAGCCGACAAGCGCATATCCTGCGAGGTGACTTGTCGAGGCGTTGCCTTTTTGAATCCTTGAAAAAAGGCGGTTATTCGTTTTAAAATATTCAAGCAGCCAAAACCGCTTTTATGCAAAATTGGAATTCCAACTTCCCAATACTTTAACAAGCGTTTGTGTTTATCGGTGAGGACTCCATCCGTCTCCGCCTTAAAGGCCGCTACTTGTTGTGCGACGACTTGTTCGCAGCGCTTTTTCCATAAATCTCTACGCACTAAAACAACCACCAATTCGCTAGCTGTTTTAGCTGCATTTTGCCCTAAGCAAGCTGCTGCCATTTTTTCTTTTAAAGAAGGGCTAGTCACCTGAACAAACTCCCAAAGCTGCATATTACTACTATTAGGAGACAGCACGGCACGCTCTAAGCTTCTCTTAACCACGTCTTTGTCAAAACTGCCTAGTGTTTCAAATACTCGAACAGCTCGCCTATCCTGGACCAATTCGTCAAAAACTATTGCGCTATTTTTCATTCTTGCTATTTTTTCGTCGAATAAAAAACCCCACAATTAAGACCATAGGCAACACCAACAAAGCAATTTGCCACCAAGCCCAATGTTTTTTTAATTCGATGGGTTTGCAATCTCCCAAGTTAATAAAGCTAGCCCAAAAGAAGGGATGTGCTGTGATGCTTTTTGACCTATTCAAATAAGTCATTTTTGCATTTCGCATCGCCACATCTTTGCCATGTCCCCTCGCCAACTCATTATAAAACTCACTAATCAAAACAGAGGTTGCTTTGTCGTTAATCGGCCACAAAGTCATCACTAATGAAGGCGCACCAGAATACATAAATCCTCGTCCCAAACTTACCACACCTTCTCCTCGTTCGTATTTTCCAAAACCTGTTTCGCAGGCAGAAAGTACCACTAAGTCGGTGTTAATTTCTAGCAAATTTAACTCATATGCATGTAATAAATCATCCTCGTTCTTATTCGCAGAATGCGTAAAAACCAAACTTGAATACTCTGGTTGTTTAGAATCAACAATTCCATGCATCGCTAAATGAATGACACTATAAGGCGTATTTTGGCTGTAGGTTTTAAAATTTTTTTCATTCGAATCTTCCCCATATAAAAAGTCCCCAGCAAAAGTCGTCGACAAATATTCGACCTCTTTCTTAGCCCCTGGCAAATCATCCACGCTTGTACGAATTCGATAGTGTCTAGCACCAAATCCTTTTGAATTAATAAAGGCGGCTTTATCATAAGAAGAAGCCATTGCTAACATCTTACCATTCGTTTTCACAGACGAGCGACTGAACAACTTTAACGTAGAAGAATAGTGATAACTAATGGTTTGTTTTTTGATTAAATAAGGCAATTTTTTAAAATCAACGGTTTCATAATTCGGCTTTTCTGTTAACAAAACATCAAAAGGAACATAATTGAGCATTCCATCAGGAATTAAGACCAAGCGCTCTCCGCCTTCTTTTTTCAAGGCTGGTTCTAGGTATTTTTGATAAATTAATCGTCCATTTTTAGCTAATAACAGATAAGAAGAATTTAAGTCATTCGCCAACATTTTAATGTCTGTTAAGGCCGTTCGAAGTCCTCGGATAGAAGTACTAAATTGATTGTCCATCGGAACTGCTGTTACCCAAACGGTGTCGGTATAAATACTAAAAATGTAAATCATTTCAGCACCTACAAAAAACTCAATCAAAGCCGTTTTTTCATCCAAGCCTTCTTGTACTTGTTCTAAACTTGCAATCTGTGTATTGTATTTTAATTCATGATATTTGGGGTAATCACGCTCTAAGGTATTCTGTAGTTTTTCAGAAGCAATCTTTAGTTTTAACAATTCTTTTTGATGTATATTCAACAACTGTTCGTCTTTCACCGATTTGGCTTCAAACAACAACTTTTCATACCGTACCCGCTCCCTAGCCAGTCGCCTTTCCTCGTCTAGTAACTCTTTAGGAATGTTTCCAAAATTTCTGGCTTCTTCTGCCTTCAAAGCATCTAGCAACAACATTGCTTTGCTTTTTTCTACCAATTGAAAAGCATCTTCCAAATACATTTTATCCTTCGTTCGTTGATACAAATCCAAGGATACTCCGATGGACAATTCATAGGTTGGAATCATCGTTTGAACCATAAACAACTTAGAACCTTCTTCTTTAAAATTGTTCCGCATATTTTCTAGCAACAAGACGGCTGCTCCAGTCTTTTCATTGGCTAACTCCAAGGCATTTTTTTCTTGTAATAACCGAGCTTCTGCATCAAATATTTTTAATAAAATGGATTTGTCTGGAATGCTATTTACGCTGTCCTTGTTTATCAAAAAAGACATCAAATCACCTTTAACAGGAACATTAATCGCTTGTTTGGCTAAGTCGTAATACACCTGTGCCTGTCGTCCATTGTTTTTCTTTTGCTCGGTTTCCCCCAAGTCAAAATAGACTTGTGCAATCAGCGGATGTTCTGTACCATAGGTTTCCTTTCTAATCGCAAGGGCTTCTTTATAATAGGTTAAGGATTTATCATAATTTCCAATCGCCCGATAATACAAGCCACAAACACTAAAGGTTTCGTCTTTTTTATCGGCTTGTCGTTTGTGAATTTCAAGATTTTTTTGAATGGCCGTATACGCCTCTTCATTGCTTCCCAGTTCTATTGCTGCGTAGGCAATTCCATTATAAATATTAATATAAGACTGATCCAACTGATAAGGCGGCACCCCCTTTGATTTCACTAAAGACTTAAGGCCTGATTTGTACAGCAGTAAGGCTTCTTCTAGCTTTCCTTGACGAGCAAAAAATTCTCCTAGGTTCAAATTCGTCGTTGCGGCATCAAAATAATTGCCTAACTTTTTGAATAAAGACAGCGAATTATTACAATAATCCTCCGCTTTATAAATATCTCCTAATTCGATGTAAAAGAGTCCTATATTGTTATAAAAGCGAGCCAAAAATAGCGTATCGTCTTTTGTTTTCATATCCTTTTGGACAACATCTGCGGCATTGATTGTTTTCTCCAAGGCTTCTTCATAATCCCCTGTTTTATAATACAATGCTCCATACAGCCCCATGATTTTTTGCAAAATTTTATTGTCAACCTTTATATACGTTTTGTACGCAATAAAGGACTTGTCCACAAACTGCTCCATACGCTCGTAATCATGCTGACGGAAAGCTATTTTTGCCAACTGTATATTATCTCGAATATAATATTTCCAAGCCTCTTGTTTTTCGTGAATTCCACTTGCTTTTTGAGCAGATAAAGAAGCTAAATCTAACTTATTGCTCATGATATTATACTCTGACTTTAATAGGTAAAGTCTTCCTTTGTATATAAATTCTTCCTCTGTTTGAGGGGAACGTACTTCTTGAATAATTTTCTGAAAAAACTTGTTAAATCCCAATAAATCGCCTGCCTTTAGATAGGTTTTTAAGATATTTCGATTCACCAAAAAGGCTCTTCCTTCACAACCTATTTTTTTGTATAAATCTTCAGCTTGTTGAAAAAAAGCAATGGCTTCGGTATAGTTTCCTTGTTGTGAAGCTTTGGCAGCTTTTTTAAAATAAGTTCTTACTCCCAAAGAATCCGTTGTTTTACAAAAGTTAGCTTGTCCTTGTGTTTGAGGTAATAACAAACAACAAAAAATAAATACTATAAGTGCTCTATAAATCATATGTTTTTTTATCTGATAGAAACTTTGGTTTGTGGCAACAAGATACATAATTTTGAACGAGTTCTAGCTACATTTTTTCCTTAGAAAGAAGGAATTAAAATTCTGTGGTAAAATCGTATAAAATAAATCGCTTATTTTCTTAATAGAAGGCAATTGCATTTTTTTATTTTCTGTATTTAAAGGTACTTTAGTATCCTTTTTAGTATTTTGCAGAATTTAGCATACTGTAGCCTAAATTTTGACCAGTTGAATAGGGCTAAAATTTACGTTCTAAAAATAAGAGCGGCACGACTGCGTATACTTATGAATCAACACGATCTAAGATCTAATAAAAGGGGTTTTCGTGGTCGCTTCGATCCGTAGAGCCTTGTCCTGTAACAGACTTAATTTATCAAACACAACTTACTTATGAAACAATTTATTCTTCCTTTAGCTTTAATTATAGCGGGGCACTCGGCTTCTGCGCAGTACAAAATAACCTCTAAACACGATGTTGAATGTACCGAAATTAAAAACCAAGAACGGACTGGAACTTGTTGGAGCTTTGCTACCTCTTCCTTCTTAGAATCAGAAGTTAAGCGAACTAAAAAAATAGATATTGATTTGTCTGAAATGTTCAGTGTTCGAGCAACCTACATGAACAAAGCTCAAAATTACATCCTTCGCCAAGGAAAAGCAAACTATAGTGAAGGGTCGCTATCGCATGATGTTATCAATGCCGTAGAACGGGTGGGACTTGTTCCTGAATCGGTATTTTCTGGCAAATCCGAAGGGGTTGAAGTACATAATCATAGTGAAATGGTTAGCGCAACAAAAGGAATGTTAGATGGTTTACAAAAAAGAAAAACCTTGAGTCCGAGGTGGAAAGTTGCGATGGGAGCCATTTTGGATATTTACATGGGGAATGCTCCTGAAACCTTCCAATATGACGGAAAAGAGTACAGCCCTAAAAGTTTTGCTAAGTTCCTAGGTATCAAAGGAAGTGATTACATCAGTTTGACATCTTATACCCACCACCCTTTTTATCGTTCTTTTGTTTTAGAAATTCCAGACAATTATTCCAATGGCTCTTATCAAAATGTACCGATGGCAGAGTTGGAAAAAGCGGTAGACAATGCGATTAAAAATGGATTTTCTGTTGCATGGGATGGCGATGTTAGTGAAGCCACCTTTAATCATAAAGAAGGTTTGGCTATTCTACCTAAAGATGCTAAACGAGAAAACTTGTGGAGCAAACCAGATGTGGAGCTAACGGTCACACAAGAATTGCGTCAAAGTACTTTCGAAAGTAAATCTACGACAGACGATCACTTGATGCATTTGGTCGGTATTGCTTATGATAATAAAGGAACAAAATACTACAAAATAAAGAATTCTTGGGGAGCTTCTAATACCTTCGAAGGCTATTTGTATATGTCTCAAGCCTATTTTCAGTTAAAAACAGTTGGTATTTTATTACACAAACAGGCTATACCTAAAGACATCAGCAAAAAATTCCAATAAATTGTACAATTTTTTAAAAGGTGCTTTTGTTAACCGTGGATGTTCCTTAGGCGCTGTGGTGAACGAATCTCACGAAGTATTGTTAATACAGTCTAACAGATAATTATAAACCAATGAACTTACAAGAATATAGAACTCTATTTGCAGATATTCTAGCAAAAAAAATTACCGCAGCTCCTTATGACCAAGAGAGTTATCTCAATTATATAAAATTGAATGCCTCTAGAATGAAACGATGGACCAAGCAGGGGCTTATTGAACCAACATTGGCTACTGCTATTCGGGCAATTGAGCAGCCCCAGAAATGGGTTTTGATTACGGAGCCTTGGTGTGGAGATGCCGCTAATTCGGTTCCTTATATAGAGAAAATGGCGGCCTTAAATCCTAAGATTACGGTTGAGGTCCAATTGAGGGATTCGGGGAGTGAAATTGAGCATTACTTGACCAATGGAGGCCAATCCATTCCTAAACTAGTGGTTAGAGATGCCAATGCAAACGATCTATTTACTTGGGGGCCTCGTCCTGCCGCAGCGCAAGCATTGGCACAAGCGCAAAAAGGGTCAGATGCCTCTAAAGATGAGAAATATGGAGAAATCTTACATTGGTACAAAGACGACAAAGGAAAGTCAATTCAACGTGAATTTTTAGACTTATTGTCTTAACATTCCTTCGGTATTTGAAACAAAAAATAGCTAATAGAATCGAGCCATGTGCTAATGTAACGTTTACATTAGCACATTTTTTTGATCGACAAATTTTCTTCAAGCCTCCCCTTAAACTCCTTCTGAATTATAATCAGAAAGCTCCTGTTCTTCTGCAAAATAGTAGATTCTAATTTGAGCGGTATCGTTCAAGAAATTAATTTTACCAATCTCTATACGATTGATATTCAACCCTGTTCGCTCTTCCAAATCTGCTTTCAACTCTACTTGCCTAGAAGGTTTTATCAAGTTGATTTTTTCATAAACAATCGTCTTTCTTGTTTCGTGTTTCAGCAACCACAAATATTCCAAAGCAAAAGTTATAAACACAATACTTCCGTTAATAATGGCAATCTCTGCCATCGAAACTTTCTTGGATGCCAAGGCATTGATAACACTCAATCCAATGACCACAAAAAGATAGGTCATTTCCTTGATTGCAATTGGATTGGTTCGATATCGAATGATTCCAAAAATAGCAAACAAACCCAATCCCATTCCTGTATCAATATCTAATTTTTTCAAACTAAAACACAGAAAAAAGGTGATAAATCCTATCAAATAATAGGTAAATAAATAGTCTTTCCTTTTAGTAATCGGATAGTATAAAAATCGTATTATTACCGTAAGAAAGACGACATTAATCAACATTCTTAGCAATAATTTATAAACATCATCGTCAAACCAAGTTACATCAATCATAATTATTCAATCTTAGTAGTTTTTGTTTAAATCGGTTGTATTTAATATGTTCTTGTCCGTACAATTTGATAATTCCCATACAGTACTTACTAAGTCTGTAGGGCCGCATTTCTTTTTGTCGAACCACTTTATAAAAAGAAGAATCTCTTGTGACACGTTCTTGCTTCAGTTCAGCAATGACAATATTTTTCAGGTCTTTTTGGGTTTCCCCTAACTTAAAACTTAAATTAATATCCAGCGTAAGCCGTTCTACAGAGTGTTTAGACACCAAGGTAATTCGACTATACTGATTCATCATAACGGCATGTAGGTCCGATTTTGGAACCTGCATTTCTTTCAAAAAATCACGGTGTAGCGGAGGCATATTATCGTAGACCCCCTCCACTTTAATTCTCTTTTTGTTGGTCCGTCCTTTGTATTTGTGTTTTACTTCCAAAAACGATAAATTAGAATCCACATAAGTTCTGTATCTAACTTTGTAGCGACTGGTTCTTTCTCGATGATGTTCGTTATAAAAAAAGAAATCTGAATCATCAAAATATAGACTGCTATAAGTAGGCAGCATATTTCCGTCTATTTTTACCACTTGATAATCTTCTTTCAATTCTTCTAGAATTTCCATCAGCCGATCTACTCCAAACAGGAACTTTGTTTCGACCCGATTCATCAATTTCACTCGGTCCATTTCTTTTAAAGAAATTGGCTCAAAACTACTAAGTAATTTAATTAGGTCATTTTCCATCATAGGTTTTCATCTAGTTATGGTATAACTTTAGCAAAAAGTGTTCGGTCTGAGCAATAATGTACTTACTAGTCGTCTAAAAAAAAGAATCCCCTATAAGAAGGAGATTTTTTTTAAATAATTCAGTATTTGTAAGTAGATGGCGAATCCATTTTTTAAGTTTATGGTTATTTCTTAACATGAATATCCATCTGTGGGAAAGGAATAGAAATATTTTCTTTATCAAATGCTTTTTTGATGTATTCTTGCATAAAATACATGGTATCCCAGTAATCTACGCCCTTTGTCCAAACCCAAACGCCCAAATCAACCGAGCTGTCATTGAGTTTTTCAACAATAACTTTGTGTTCCCTTCCTTCTTCATTGACCAAAAAAGGGCAGCCTTTAATGACGCTCCAAACCACTTCCCGCGCATTGTCGATGTCATCTCCGTAACCAATCCCAAAGGTGAGATTTAATCGGATAATTCCAGCCCCCGTAATATTCTCCACAACATCTCCTGTTAGGATAGAATTGGGAATCACAATTAAGCGTTGGTGAATCGTTTTTAGAATGGTATTAAAAATTTGAATTTCTTGAACAATCCCAATGTTATCACCAATGCCAATCATATCTCCTGTCCTAAAAGGCTTAAAAAATAAGATTAAAATTCCACTAGCAAAATTACTTAGAGAGCCTTGTAAAGCCAAACCAACGGCAAAACTTGCCGCAGCCAGCATAGCAACAAAGGAAGTTGTTTCAATTCCCAACAAATCAACTGCGCTAAGTGCTACAATCACTTTTAACAATAAACCCAGTAAGGTTATGATAAAAGGTCTTAAATCTTCGTCAAAGGAATTGACCCGCATCATTTTGTCCAAAAAGAGCATCGCTTTGTTGATTAATTTGAATCCAAAGTAAAAAACAATTAATCCTAATAAAAATTTAGGGACATACTCCAGTAGCATTCCCCCAAATTTGTTCCACAATTCCTGTGCATTAATATCAAACATAAGTCTGTTAGTTTAGGTCGTTTTTTACAAATAAGTAAATGAACAAAAAATGTTTCCTTTAAGGTTAAATACTGATTGATTTGACAACAGTTGTCAAACAACCTTTGTATTTTATACAGACTCCACGACGTCTTCTTCTTCGTCCTTTGGTAGCCTTGTTGTTTTTAAATTCTTCTGTGGATTCAAAGAATCTTTAACAAACTTCCAGCCTATAATTAGAATAAAAACAAAACCACTTCCCAAGACAGCACCTACAATCATGTGTAAAAAGGGATTTGGTACCGCTTTATTTAAAGGATATAATGGTTGATCCAGAATAGACATCGAAGGAGTTTGTTTTTGAGATTCATAAGAAACCCAAGCGGCCTCTTTATTGGCCAGTGCAGAAAAATAAGACTGTGTTGCTTTTTTTAAATCCGTAGATAAAAATTGCGTTTTAATCAAGGTATTGTTTCGACCACCAGCCTCTGCCGTATGTGTATTGGCATGTTTGATATAAGCTGCTTCTGCACCATTTAACTTACTCCGCAATTGCTCGGTCCGTTTTTTTGCCATTTCATAATAATGCTCCTTCTGCTCTAATGCTTGTTCACTATAATAATGATCCAACTCTTCATACAAAGCCATGATTAGTTCGTAGGAAAAATCTTCTGAGGTAGAAATGGTTTTTAGCAACATAATTCCTCCCGAAGTCGGCTCTATAATCAAATGATTTCGTATAATTTTATTATACACATACATCAATAAGTAGTTTGCTTTTCGATTGTAAGGATCAATCGTATCTACATCGAAATAAAAATCATTCTTACTCGCTGTATCTTTTTTAGCTCTTTTATAATAAAACTTCGTTAAATAGTGGTTGATTAAATAGTCTGTTCCAACATCCGCTTCATTTTGCAACTCAATTTCACGAAACAATACTCTTGAGATGATTTTCCGAGTCGTAATAAGTTCTTGCAAGCGCTTAAAACTTACATTATTTCCGACTCCTGCCCCTCCAAATATACTAGCAATATCCTGTTGATTTTGGCTAGCCACTTCGTTTACGGTAAAAGAACAATTTGCGGTATAAGTTGTTGGAACACTCAACTTTCTATCCCGCATATACTTCCCTACAAGAAATCCAACTAAAAGAATGAGCCAAGAATACTTGAAGACTACGATCCCATATTCTTTTGCAATTTTTAATACATGTACCATATCGAATTGTTGTTTTTCCTCTGGTACAAGCATTCGATCATGGGGGGCTTGATTATTCATTATGTGTCTATTGTATAGCTCGAACGATGGCGTAAATAGATAAGGCAGAAAAACCAATCGCTAAGGTATCTGTAATAACTTTATACCAACTAATCGGTTCTCTATCTTTCTTTATTTTCTTTTCTTTTGCTCCAACATATACCATCGCGCCTTTTTCTACTTTAGGGTATACTTTAAAAAACAAAAAATGCCT
Source organism: uncultured Aureispira sp. (assembly GCA_902727865.1). Classification (GTDB taxonomy): domain Bacteria; phylum Bacteroidota; class Bacteroidia; order Chitinophagales; family Saprospiraceae; genus Aureispira. The sequence continues at coordinate 21,615 of CACVAQ010000139.1, forward strand.
AGTTTTTTTAACCATTCCATTTGCATAGCGAACATAGACAAAGCGTCTTCTCCCGCCTTCTTTCCAGTCTATTCCAGCACCATATTCTTTGATGTAAAAATTGGCTCGTCTACTGCTATGAAATGGAATATTAATCTTTCTTGGATTCAACTTTTCTTCCTTAAAAAGTGCTAAGAGCAATTCCTTTTTTTCAATTTCTGTTTCTGCTTTTTCTAATTCTAATTCCAACTCTTTAGAGGCAATTTCTCCATGGTCCTTAATCGCTGGGTGGTTAATTTTTCCTGCAATAGAAACCAAATCTTTTAATTTTGGCAAAATAATTACATCTCCTGCTCTTAAAATATAATTATATCTAGATTTTTCACCTTCTTTTTGCAAAATATCTAAATCCAACAAAACCAATCCCTCTTCTTTTCGCATCAATTTAGCCCCTTTCAGAAAAGCAATATCCGTCCAGCCTCCTGCTCGTTGAACTAGGTCCCAAACCCGTTCCTTTTCATCTTTCATGGTATACTTTCCAGGCCAATTGATTTCACCTTGTATTTCTACATTTCCCGGGGCTTTAAAATCTTTGGAAGTCCGCACAAATATTTGATCATAAGGCTTTAATTTAAAATCTACCGCACCTGCAACTTTTAAGCTATCTTCAAAACTACTAATGTCGAATTTTTTAAAAACTATATAAGTACTATTCCCCATTTCGTCTAAGACCAATCGAGATATTTCTATACGACTATTCGAAGCCTCTCGTTTTATACCATTTGCTAAATAAAGAACATCTGCTAAGACTAAATTAGTACTATACTCAAAAGAACCTTCTTTTCGAACAGCTCCATACACCTTCACCTCGTACTTATCAATAAATTCTGATTTATATTTTACCTCAATTTCATCAAATGGAAAAAGCAATTTATTCTCTGGTGACTTACTGTCCTTCAATAGCTCATAGACATTAATTGGAATGTATTTCAGAGACAAATCTTCTTGTAAACGCTTGATATAAATACGCTCCATAACCGCAGAACGAATCACTCCTGACTTCATCAACACATCGTAAACCGTCGTATTCGTATCGAGCTGATACGTTCCTGGCAATTTCACAGCTCCTTTTACCGTAATATAATTGGCATAAGCTTGCTTAATGAGATTGATTTTCACACGGTCACCATCCTTTAATTCAAAATTAAGCCCTTTTTCCATTAGTTCGGCTAAATTGACATCAATGAGTCTTTCTTCATCATTTTCATAACGAACAATCTGTATATTTTGACGATAAGCATCTGGCCTAAGACCTCCAGCATATTCAATTAGTTGCGTCAAATTTTCTGTGTCAATTAGTTCGTAGAAAAAAGGGCGTTCAATTGCGCCTTCAATTTCTACCACTCGCCCTGCCAAAGGCACATAAATATAATCATTATTATGCAAAAAAAACTCATTCGAAATATTCGGATTATTCATAAATTCATAAACATCCAACACCCGTTCTTCCATTCGAGAAGACACCACTTTAATCCTACGAACACTACCAATTTGCGAAGGTCCTCCAGCAACGACCAAAGCATTAAACGCCGTATTAACCGCAGGAATAGTATAAGATCCTGGATTAAAAACCTCTCCTGTAATGTTCACCGTCAGACTTCTCGCATAATTCAACTCTATAGAAACTTGAGAGTTTTTTATGTTCATATGGTTTTCCAAACGATTGATAATAGCTTTCCGAGCATCTCCAAAACGCATCTCTTTGATGTATAATCTAGGAATATCAATTCCTCGACTGGGGTTCGTCAAATTAATAAACCCTTCTTCGTCTAAAGCGATGCTGGCACTATAAGAAGAAGCTCCCCAAACCGTAATGGCCAACTCGTCTCCTATCCCTAATAAATAACTATCAATCGCTTTAATGTCTCTAGAAGCCGTAAATATAGTAATGCTCTGATCTCTAAAAAATTGCTGTCCCCAAATTTTAGCTTCTGGCAACTGAGACTGGCGTAAATCAAACTTTATTTTTGACTCATCCTCCTTCTCTTTAGTATCAACTTCCTCTTTGATTGCCTCCGTATTCGTATCCCCAGTATCCTCTTTCACTCCATCATTTCCACTACCATTTGTTTTTATGTTCGTTGTCGGGTTATTTTTATTAATAGAATTCTGAACGGCAGGATCTAATAGTGGCTCGACAGGAGTAGGTGGATCTTGGGCCAAACAAATTTGAACCATAAAAAGGGCTAAAAGTGTTCCCAATAATTTGATTGGATGAAGTTTCATAATACGCTATATTTTATTTTCTGGAGATTTTTGAGCTTAATTAATCCTTATATTGCGTCTCGTAGTACTTTTGATAAGCTCCAGAGGTAACATTATCCAACCAACCTTCATTCTCCAAGTACCATTTCACAGAAGCCCTCAAACCTTCTTGAAAAGTTACAGAAGGTTCCCATCCCAATTCACGAGCAATTTTAGACGAATCAATCGCATAACGACGATCGTGCCCTTGGCGATCTTTCACAAAAGTGATTAATTCTCTAGACGTTCCTTGAGGCTTACCCAACTCTTCATCCATTACATCACAAAGTAAATGAACCAAATCAAGGTTTTTCCATTCGTTGTGTCCGCCAATATTGTAGGTTTCTCCCAGAACACCGTTCTGATAAATGGTATCAATTGCCGTTGCATGGTCATTGACCCAAAGCCAATCTCTAGTATATTTACCATCGCCATAAATAGGCAACGCTTTTCCTGCTTTTATATTATTAATACACAAAGGAATTAACTTTTCGGGAAACTGATGCGAGCCGTAATTATTAGAACAATTAGAAATAACAACGGGTAAATCATAGGTGTGGTAATAGGCCCGAGCCAAGTGGTCCGAACTAGCTTTAGAGGCGGAATAAGGCGATCGAGGATCATAAGACGTTTCTTCTGTAAATAAGCCTGTTGCCCCCAACGTACCATAAACCTCATCCGTTGAAACATGGTAAAAACGCTTTCCTTCCATCTTGCCGTCCCAAACTTGGCGAGCAGCATGCAATAAATTAACCGTTCCCAAAATATTCGTTTCTACAAAAGCTATTGGATTGGTGATCGAACGATCTACATGAGACTCTGCCGCTAAATGAATCACTCCATCAAACTGGTATTTCTCAAATAAATCTTGTACAAATTGACGGTCAACAATATCGCCTTTTACAAACGTGTAATTCGGCTTTTGGTCAACATCTGAAAGGTTTTCTAAATTGCCTGCATAGGTTAATTTATCTAGATTAACAATCTGCGTATCAGGGTATTTTTCTACAAATAAACGCACGACATGAGAACCTATAAATCCAGCACCTCCAGTAATTAATATTGTTTGCTTCATTGTTTAGCTATAATCTCTTTTTTATTACGTTGCAGGTGAATTGTATCAATTTGATTACCAGCAAAATAGCCTCAAAACACTACTAAACTAATCCTCAAACTCACATACAATGGTTTTTATGTTTTTTTTGTAAAAAACTAAAAACTCCACGAAGTAATATTTTTATAATTTTTAATATCTAACTGCTTGTGCTGCAAGATGATTTAAAAAATTAAAAAAGCTAAAGACTAGCCTATTTTTAATGTTTAAAACCATCTTGCAGCCTACTATATGCTATATTTTAGCTTCAGGAACAACCGTTTTAAAATACTCATAGGTTCTACGAACCCCTTCTTCTCTTCCAACTTTAGGTTCCCAATTCAAAATTTCTTTTGCTTTAGTAATATCAGGACGACGACGTTTTGGATCGTTCTCTGGCAATGGATGATAAGATACCGTTCCATTCCCAACCATTTTAATGACCTCTTCTGCAAATTCTCCAATCGTAATTTCATCTGGATTTCCGACATTCACAGGCATAGAACAATCGCTCAATAACAAACGATAAATTCCTTCGACCAAATCGTCTACATAACAGAACGAACGAGTTTGAGAACCATCTCCAAAAATGGTCAATTCTTTCCCCTGTATTGCTTGTGAGAAAAAAGCTGGCAAAACACGTCCATCGTCTACACGCATCCGAGGCCCGTATGTATTAAAAATACGAACAATACGGGTTTCTAAACCATGATAGGTGTGATAAGCCATCGTAATCGCTTCTTGAAAACGTTTAGCCTCGTCATACACGCCTCTTGGACCAATTGGGTTTACATTTCCCCAATACTCTTCTGGCTGAGGATGCACCAAAGGATCTCCATAAACTTCCGAAGTAGAAGCAACTAAGATTCTAGCATTTTTAGCTTTTGCCAATCCCAATAAATTATGCGTGCCCAAAGAACCTACTTTCAAGGTCTGAATTGGAATACGTAAATAATCAATAGGACTTGCAGGAGAAGCAAAGTGAAGGATATAATCCAAATCTCCAGCCACATGTACAAATGTACTTACATCATGGTGGTAAAACTCAAATTGCTTGAGTTTAAACAAATGTTCGATGTTGTCCATGTTTCCTGTAATCAAATTGTCCATTCCAATTACATGGTAACCTTCTGCTATAAATCGGTCACACAAATGAGAACCTAAAAAACCTGCTGCTCCTGTTATTAATACTCTTTTCATAGTTATTTTTGCTTGTTCTTATTTTTTGCTTTCTATATAAAGGATTAGATTTTCGACATCCTCGAAGGATTTTCTTAAACGACTTAAATCTAATAGTTCTAGTAAACTGGGCGCATCTTTTAATTTCCCATAGCTTCTTTTTTTTGCCTTAGATTTTTGCCCTCTTCGTTGTTTAATCACTTGAAAATGTTGCTCAAAAATCGTAGACAATCGACCGCTAGGCTTTTTAATATCGCCGATATTTTTTCCTTTAATCAAAGTATTATCAACAACTCTTTTTTCTTCATTTTTTATAATAAATTGCTCCTTTTGAGCAAATTGTTCGATTTTACTGGGCTGCGACAAAATCCAAGCTTCCATTTCTTGAATCATAAAAAAAACCTCCTTAACATGCTCCACCAAATCTAGCGCTTCTAGGCGCTTCGGTTTTTCTGTTTTGGGGCCATCCAAGTCGATCAATAAAACCGTCTCTTGTTCTTTTTCTCTTAACTCCTTAAATCGTTTTGTGGCACTTTTATAACCGCCACTAGGTTTGATTTCTAAATTATAATCTTCTTCTAAAAATACTTGTCGCAGCAATTTACTAAACGCCTCTCGCAAACGACTCGTATTACTATTTGTTTGTGCCGCATCATTTAAATTGGGTAAGACACCACCTTCCAAATAAATTGTAATGGTTACCATCGCTTGCCTCCCAATTCTCCATTTAACCACAATTGCCCGACCAAGGAATGTTCGTTCCAATCCTCAAAATCATCTTCTGATTTATATTCAACATTGGTTTGATTCTGTTTGTCTTTCTCAAAGATCAAAACATCTTCCAAATCAAAGGCATTCAACAACAAAGGAGAATGCGTTGCAATAAAAAATTGCGTCTCTTTTGAGGCATATTTGATCGCCTCTGCAATCGTATGAATCATATCTGGATGCAAACCTGTTTCTGGTTCGTCAATACAGATGCCTGTTCCTCTATTGGGATTATAAAAAATTGCTAAGAGCAACAAATATCGAAGTGTTCCATCCGATAAATGATCGATCCCTATCGCATTCGCTAAGTTTTTTTCTCGTAATAATAAATAGCTTTTTGAGCCGTACAAATTAAAAGTAATGTCCTTAAAGTTAGGATTTATATCTCGTAATAGCTCTTCTATCTTTTCATAATCTAAAGAATGCTTGTTCTTTAGTTTTTGAATAATCGAATTTAGGTTTTCTCCTGTTGGTAATAGCTTTTCTTCTGTTCCAAAAGTGCTTGGTTGACGAACAAGGCTATTGGCTGCTGTGTTGAAGTAATCGTAGGTTACAATGTTCTCTAGCGCTTCTTTTATTGAAAAATAAAGTTTAACACCTTGGTTTAGTTGCCTTAAAATCAATTCAAACTCAGAAAAAGACATGGCCGCATTCGGGTACTTAATTAATTGCACCTTCTCTGCTTCATCCTCTGCGAAGGCAAATAGCTGCCCTTTGTTGTTTTTTACATCTATATAAGTTGTATTTCCCAGAGATCCATTGTTAGAACTTAAATGTTCCTCAAGATAATAACTTGTAGCACCTATCTTGTGAATAACAATGTTATAAATGGTATCAAAAGAAGCGTCTTCCCAATTTCGTTTAGGAATATTCTCCTTGTACTTCATTACATCATCACTAAACGTATAACTCAACTTAATATAATCTTTCGTTCCTCCACTCACATTCGCAACATTACCAAAACCACCCCATTCCTGCAAAAAAGTTTTTTCAAAGCCCTTTCCGACCACAGCTTCATGTAGCAAACGAATCGCCTTCAAGAAATTCGACTTTCCACTTCCGTTAATCCCAACTAAGAGATTAGCACCAGGGTTCAGCTCAATAGTTGTCGGCTCACCAAAAGAAAAGAAATTCTCTAGTGTAATTCGTTTTAACATATTATATCATTTACTAATAATTCGGTAATTTTTTAATTTTCAAATAGAAATCAAAAAATTACCGAACTAATGATTTACGCTATACTAAATATATTGATCGCAATAATTACGACTGTGATTCTACTACCGTCTATGATAAAACTACCCTTCGTTCTCAGAAGTATTTACATCCAAACGACCAATACTCATATAAGCCAAACCAGATTTTTCTGCAATGTCTAAGTCATATAAATTACGTCCATCAAAAATAACACTATCAGACAACTGTCGTTTTAGTTCCCCAAAGTCAGGCGTTCTAAACTCATTCCACTCTGTAACAATAGCCAAACAATCTGCGCCATCAGTCGCTTCATATTTTGAATTGACAAAGGTTATTTTGTCGCCATAAATTGCTTTAACATTTGCCATTGCTTCTGGATCGAAAGCTTTTACGGTTGCTCCAGCTTCTAACAATTGATCGATTGCTTCTAAGGCTGGCGCTTCACGAATATCATCTGTATTCGGCTTAAATGCCAAGCCCCACATCGCAACAACTTTGCCCGACAAGTCGCCCTTGTAGTGCGCACTCATTTTTTCTACTAGACGCAACTTTTGTCTTTGATTGACATCCATTACTGATTTTAAAATTTGGAAATCATAACCATAATCGCCTGCTGTCTTTGCCAGAGCTTTCACATCTTTAGGGAAACAACTTCCTCCATAACCAATACCTGCAAACAAGAATCGTTTTCCAATTCTTCCATCTGCTCCCATTCCTCGTCTTACGTTATCTACATTCGCACCGACCAACTCACACAAGTTAGCAATCTCATTCATAAAAGAAATACGAGTTGCCAAATAAGAATTTGCTGCATATTTAGTCACCTCTGCCGAGCGTTCATCCATAAAAAAGATAGGATTTCCTTGGCGAACAAAAGGTTGATACAAACGCTCCATTACTTGACGAGCACGGTCCGAAGAAGTTCCAATAACGACTCTATCAGGCTTCAAGAAATCATCTACTGCTACCCCCTCTCTCAAAAACTCTGGATTAGAAACAACATCAAACAAGCTTCTGTCCAAGTTTTCTAATAAAAGAGTTTCGACCTTCTCCGCAGTTCCAACAGGAACAGTACTCTTATCTACAATAACAGTGTATTTTGTAATAATTTTACTCAAGTCTTTGGCGACGCCCAATACGTAAGACAAATCGGCAGAACCATCTGCACCAGGAGGTGTTGGCAATGCCAAAAAGATAATTTCGGCATTTTCTACGGCCTTTGCCAAATCAGTCGTAAAAGATAAACGACCATTCTTCGTATTCCGCTCAAATAAAACAGATAATCCTGGCTCAAAAATAGGAATAATGCCCGATTTCATCTTGGCTACTTTTGCCTCGTCTATATCTACACAGATAACATGATTTCCTGTTTCTGCAAAACAAGTTCCAGTTACTAAACCTACATACCCTGTTCCTATAATCGCTATATTCATTCTTTTTTTTTTTTATGCAAAGTAAGATTTTTCTATCCTAAATCATGCTCCTATTGGGGCACTGTGGCAAATATACATTTTTAATGTTTAGAATTAAAAAATACAGCCCATAGATTAAAGCTCTGTCTGTAAGTATATTCTAACGTATAAGTAAGCACTTAATAACAAAAAGAACTTTGAATTACAAATTCAAATATTTTATCTTGTAAACTCAAACTTAAAGCTTTGTGGGTCTTTGATAAACGAACTAAGCGAACTAAAGCGCAGCGCTCAGGAGCTTAGCGACTAACAAAGCGACGGCACGCAAGTAACAAAGACTCAGCGCAGCTAATTTTTGCCACAGCGGACTCTTTTTCTTTTTCATAACAGTAGGTATTTGGTCGTAAGTCGCAAAGCCTACGCTATTTTTTTATGGGCTGGCAAAAAGGGTCAAAGACCCAGCTTTTTTATTAAAAGTATACCTCTTTTTTTTGCTTCTTTGTTAATATTATTCCTATACTAGTAGTT
>CACVAQ010000139.1:30174-37272 GCA_902727865.1 uncultured Aureispira sp.
AGTAGTTTAACGTTCACCTAAAATACCATGATCTATGTCCATGTGGGAAATTGAGGCATTAATAGAAGATGCCGTTCAGCTAATTTCTACCTCAGAAAAAAAGCCGATCCATAAACGCTCTATCATTTGGAACTTATATGAAATTCAGGGGCAATTTGACTGTAGTTTCACCAATTTTAGAGTCATGAAATTACTACTTAAAACAGGTTACACTAAAACCATGCCTATAGAGGAACATCCCGACTTTTCAAAGAGCACCATTTATTTTGAGGCCTTAAAAACAAAGGACTTTGAGTTTATTAATACGAAACCTGCCGAGAAGTGGAGTGCTGACAATCCCGTAGCAGCGTATTGGGACAAAAAAACTCACTTCATTTATTATGACTTGGGTACTCCTTTATGGGAATTGTTAGAAGCTGAAACGCCACAAGAATTCGATCTTTACGATCTTGGCTTCGAAATTATCAAAGAGGCCCATGAACAAAATCATAAAAAGGGGGTTTACAATTGGACAGCATTCTTGATTAATTATGGGCTCAATTATTTTGAACAAACCGAATCTCTAGCCGTTTTAAAAGAACGATATTTTAAAACCATCAAACGCATTTTTAAGACCTATGATTTTTCAGATTATACGGTCCTACATCGTTCTCTTGAAGTCATGAAAGCTGCTGAAGATTGGATGGGAGAAGAAGAACGTAAATTTGTAGTCTGGTTTAATTCATAAATTGGCTGCTTGAAAGGAAAGAAGAGCGCAGTTAAATACTATAAAATAATAAGGTAGATGGACAAAAGTAATAATACAATGAAAAACTTAGAATTAGCTACTTTTGGAGCAGGTTGTTTTTGGTGTACAGAAGCGATGTTTCAAGATTTAAAAGGGGTAGACAAAGTACTTTCTGGATATATGGGTGGAGCGGTTGAACATCCAAGCTACAAGGCCGTTTGTACAGGAACAACAGGTCATGCAGAGGTCATTCAAATTCATTTTGATCCCAATACAATCACCTATGAAACCTTGCTAGAAGCACTCTGGTATGCCCATGACCCCACTCAACTCAATCGCCAAGGCAATGACGTTGGCACACAATATCGCTCGGCTATTTATTATCATAATCAAGCACAAAAAGCCGCAGCAATTGCAGCTAAAGCAGCAATAGCCCCCACATTTAGTCGACCTATTGTAACAGAAATCACAGCCGCTGACATCTTCTATCCAGCAGAAGATTATCATAGGGACTATTTTAATCTACATGGAGAAAATCCTTATTGTAGTGCTGTTGTCGGTCCAAAAGTAAGGAAGTTTCGCACTAAATTTGCCGATCAATTAAAAGCATAGGAAGGTTCCTGAATGTAAAAGACAAAAAATTCAAAAAAAAGAGGGGTCTACTTCCTACCTCCTAAAGACAACTAGTCTTTACAATAAATAGAAGTTCGAAGTAGACCTAATCCTTTGCATTTTAAAATTTGTGCCCAAATCTGAAATAAAAACAAGAGCTAAGTAACCATTTCCATCTCTCTAAAGTCAACAGGCACTACCCTCGAAATTCCCTTCACCATCGTCACGCCATACATAATATCAACCGCTTCCATCGTCTTCTTGTTGTGTGTCACAATCACAAACTGAGAATTTTTAGAAAAATCCTTCACAATGTTGTTGAACTTTGCAATGTTCGCATCATCCAAAGGCGCATCTACTTCGTCAAAAATACAGAATGGTGCAGGTTTTAGCAAATACAAAGAGAAGAGTAAAGCCGTTGCAGTCAAGGTTTTTTCCCCACCAGAAAGTTGGTTAATCGACAACGGGCGCTTGCCTTTTGGTTTGGCAACAATCTCAATTTTAGATTCCAAAGGCGTTTCTGGATTGGTCAATTTCAAATCACAAGTATCGTCTTTGTGAAATAAGCTTCGGAAGACCTCTACAAAATAGATTCTAGCTTGATTAAAAGCCGCCATAAAACGCTCGGTTGCTTTTGCTTCAATTTCCGCAATCGTTGCCAACAAATTTTCTTTGGACTCCAACAAATCATCTCGCTGCTCAATAATCAGTTTATTACGTCCCTGAATTTCGTCATAAGCTTCAATCGCCATCGGATTAATGGGGCCATAATTGGCTAACTGCTTCCGCAATCGCTCTACATTAGATTCCAAAACAGCTTCCTCAAATTCAGGATTAGGCGATTCGTTCACCAAATCATTTATTTTAACCTCAAACTCTACGTTCAAGCGTTCTGCAATAGACGTTAGTTGGAGCTTTACTTCGTTAAATTTATGATCCAACTTCCCGATCAATTCCAAGCCCTGTGTTTGTTGTTTTTGTTGGTCTCTTAATTTTTTTTCGGTGTCAGCCATATCCCCTCTCGCCTCGAAATAGGCTTTTTCGGCAATACCAACCGTTTCTTGATACGTTCTTTTCACTTCATACCATTCGTGCAGCTGCACCTTGCCGTTTTCAATATCTTTTTGAGTCGTCGTCAAATCCCCGCCAGATTCATTTAGAATTGCTTCATCCTGTTTTCGTTGATCTTTTAGTTCTTTGTACTGGCGATGGCTAAAGTCTAGCTCTTTTTCTATCGAAGCCATGCCATTTTGATGGCGCACTTGTTCAATGTGTTTTTTATTGTAATTAGAGGACGCATCTGCCATGTCATCCGCTATGGCCTGTGCGGAAGCATCTTTTTCAGAAACAGATTCTTTGAGTTGTTTCAACAACTTTTGCACCTTCGTCAATTCTATCTGAACGGCTTTTTGTGCGGCTTTATATTGATCGATCTGCTCTAAATAAGCTATTTTTTGTTCTTCGTTTTCTTTTCTAAACTGCTCAAAACTATCCAATTTACTTTTAATCGTAATGGCTTGGCGAACCGTTTCGTTGAGTTGTTTTTCTAGCTTTTGAATTTCTCCTTGTTGATTGTTTTGACGCAAACCTTGTTGCGTCAACCTCAAGTCCTTCACCTCATCGTCTAAAATTTGTGCGGTTTCTCTCAAGCCTTCGATTTGAGTTTCTAACAACTCCAAATTTTTCTTACGCCCAATTTTTTTACCTTCAAACGCACCAACCGAGCCACCTCGAATCGAGTAGCCACGCTGCGTATATTTACCGTCTTTGGTCAACCAAATCCGCTCATTATCCAATTCCTCTACCCCTACCTTTTCAGCTACAATATACACCTCGCCCAACAAATGCTCTGCTAAAGCCTGATACCTTGCATCGTACTCTAAAACATCCAATGCTCGAATTCCTTTATCCGCTTTCTTTTGAGTTTTCTTTTCTTTGGGAAACTGTTCCATCAAAAAGAAATTTGCCTTTCCTTTTTTGTGTTCGTCCAAGAGGTCAATCGCTTGCAAAGCTTCTGTAAAATTCTGAACTACATAGTAGCTCAAATACGCTTCCAAGTAATTTTCAACGGCCGCCCTATATTCTGGTTGACAATAAAACACATCTGATAATAAAGGCGCATTATCAGACCAAGAACGATTTTTACTTAAAAACTTAATCGATTCGGAAAAACCATCCATGTTTTCCACCAAACTTTTAAGTAATTTGTATTCATTTCGTTTAGCATCCAAGCTTCTATTTTTAACACTTAAATTTTCTTTAGCAGTGTCCAAGGCTTGCTCTGTCTCTTCTAATTTTTTCTTTCGAAGTTCTTCTGATTTTTTCAAATCGACTAAAGTAACTTCCTGTTCCTGTTGAGCCCTTGCCAGCTGACTCGCTTGACTTGTAATTCCAGACACTTCCGATGCTCGTTGGTCCAAGACCCGTGCCAAGCGTTCTATATTTTTTGTTGCAGACTCTTCTTGGTTTTGAAGTACCGCAGCTTGTTTTTCTTGTTCAAAAACAGCGTTATTCAAGCTTCGTTGTTCAATCAAAAAATCTTCCAATTCTTTTTTGACATTACCGTGCTTGTTTCTAATCGTTTCCAAAATTTCTTTTGCTTCGGACAACTGACTCGTCAACTCCTTTCCTAGTTTATACTGTTCATCTAATTGATCGCTTTGCAGCTCTATATTTTGTTCCGTTTCGGCGATACGTTTTCGGTTAGAAGCAATACGTTCGTCTAATTTTTCATTATTTTGTTGTAAAAACAACGACTTTTGGGTAAGAATTTTTTGATCATTCTCCTTCCCTTTTATTTTACCAACTAAATTATTGAGTTTCTTTTGTGCTTCTGCTAATTCTTTTTCTTTATCTAAATTGCCATTTCGTCCACGCTCCACTCGTTTTTCCAAGCGAGCAACGTCTTCATCCAATGCTTTCTTCTTCTTCTTCTCCTCCTCTATTTGCTTATCCAAATGTTTATAAGCCGCTTTATATTCTGAGATTCTGAAGTAACTCAATTCCAAACTTAATCGGCGATACTCTTCTTTCAATTCAAAATATCGCTTGGCACGTTTGGCTTGACGTTCTAAGCTTTTTAAGTTTTTTTGGATTTCAAACAGTAGATCCTCGACCCTAGACAAGTCCGATTCTGTTGCTTTTAACTTACTAAAGGTTTCTTTCTTTCGTGATTTATATTTAGAAATTCCAGCCGCTTGTTCAAACAACTTAAGTCGAGAATTGTCTTTGTCTTGCAACAAATCATCTACCATTCCCAAAGCAATAATTGCATAGGAATCAGAGCCCATTCCAGTGTCAACCAACAAGTTAGAAATATCCTTCAACCGACATTTAATTCCATTTAATTGATATTCACTAGAACCATCTTTATAAAGAATTCTTTTGATGGTAACTTCCTGATACTCCAAAGGCAATATTCCCTTGTCGTTCGTAAAAGTCAGGCTCACTTCTGCCAATCCAGATGCTTTCCGACCTTTTGTCCCATTAAAAATGACACTAGTCATACTTTCCGAACGCAGTTGACTGGTTTTTTGCTCCCCCAATACCCAACGAATCGAATCGACAATATTCGATTTTCCACAACCATTAGATCCCACAATTCCAATCACATCTTCTCCAAAGTTGATTACGGTACGATCCGCAAAACTTTTGAAACCTTTTATATCTAAACTTTTTAACCGCATTGAGTTCTATTAAATATTTTTATTTTAGTAGGGAATCATCTCTTTTAATACTTATAATACTTCGTGGGATTAGTTCACTACGTTCATGAGCGCTACGCTTATTGTTAGCTTCGCTGCTACTTCGTGGTTGAGGCAAAAAGATTATTCAACGGCGAAGCTCTCACGACCTCGAAGAAGCAGCGCAGCTAAGTAAATGTTCCTCTTATTTTTTTACTGTTCCTTAACAGCACAACTAAGTATTGATCTTTTTAAAAGCTTGTAAAGATAAGCAGCTAAGAGGAAATTTCTATATAAACTATAAAAAAAGTCATCTTCAATATAGTATTGAAAATGACTTTTTAGTACTAGACTAGTTCTAGCGTTTGTACATTCAATGACATTTAGCGTCTATTAAAATGCAATTTGATCAGCAGTAACTTCTTTACCATCAATCACCATTTTGTATTTAGACAAATCTACTTCACCTTTATATTTAGAAGTAGAAGTTACCGTTACTTCCATGTTTAATTTTTCTTGGATTCCTTTCATCTTTTTAATCATTTCAGCAGCAGCTTCAGGATTATCAGAACGAGCAGCAATCGTTTCTTCATTGATATTTTTAGACAATACCCCTGCATCATTTAAAGCAAAATAACCTGGCGTTTTAACTATAATTGTAATTTCTTCCTCCAAGTCTTTTCCTCCAATTGTAATTGATTTTGACAAGTTTGGAGCAGAAACAATATATGTTTCACCATCTTTTCCGCCACCAATAGAGTAACGTCCAGCTTTTACCAACTGTGCTAGAATAGCATCAGGCACATTTGCCTTGATTTCTAATTCTACTCGGATAGTCCCCTCATCCCAAGGCGCAGATTCGATACCTTTGTTTTTAATATCAATTTGTACATTAGGACAATTATCTGGGTTTAAAGTCTTCACTAAAGTTTTATCAGATTCCTGAGCAAAAACAGTAGATGTTGTTAAAAGAAGTGCGAATAAAAAAGAAAATACTTTCATGTTGTTGAAATTTTATTTTTTAGGTGTAAGAATTTATTTAGAATAAGTTAAAAAACAAGTTTTTAGGGCTAATCTAAATCGCTAGAGCATTCAATGATTCTTAAAATAGAAAAAAAAAATGAGTTGAAAAATTATTTTGTTAATTTTGGCCTTACTCCCTTAAAAAGCCAAAGGTTCAGCGCAGCTAAACAAGCGTAGCGAAGTAATCAACGGAGTATTATTTTGGCAAAGCTTTAATTAATCTTCATACCCTTCCATAGACATTCCACCAATGATAATGTCACCATATCTTGCTCTCACTTCTTTTAAAGTAGCATTAGGTGTTAAGGCTTTTTTCTTACTTGGAATTAAACCTGAATTTCCTTCTGCCCCTTCTTTTGATCCTTGAGCACTTGCTCTATTATCCGTTTTTGTAGGATCTTGAGTATTTTTACTTTTTTTGTATACAAAACGGTATTGAACGTCTACTTTTTCTCCAATTTGACGCATTTTCTGAATTATCTTAGAAGCCTCTTCCATTGTTCCTGATCTAGCAACTACATTAGCGACATCATCGCCTGAGAAACTTTTTTGAAGGACATCATCCGATACAGCATAATAAGCTGGTCCTTTGATAAAAACACGAACTTGATCGTCTAAATCTGTTCCACCAATTGAAACGGACTTGTCTAAGTTTGCAGCCTTAACCTTAAAGCTTTCACCGTCAATTTCAGAAGATAAAGTATAACGTCCTGCCTTTACCAATTGTGCTAAAACAGCTTCTGGAAAATTTGCAGTGACTTCTAATTCTACACGAATAAAAGCTTCATCCCAAGTTGCGAACTCTATACCTTTGTTTCTAAACTCAAAGTTAACGGAAGAGGTCCCTTTAGGATCCATTGTTTTGACTAATGTTTTGTCAGATTTTTTTTGTGCGAAAGTCGTGCTTGCAGCTAATAATAGTGCAAGAAATAGCATTGCTTTTTTCATACGTAAGATATAATGGTTTTTGGTTTGGGTTAAAAAAATGCCCTTTAAATGAACTTCTGTTGATAAAACGGTAAAACGGCACCTAATATTGTTATTAACTTATAA
>CACVAQ010000140.1:0-1553 GCA_902727865.1 uncultured Aureispira sp.
GAAGTAAAATACATTATTTCAAAATTAGAAGCGATCGGATTTAAATGTACCCTTCACGAAGGAAGTCCCTATCATCAACCTGCAATTGTTGCTCAAAGAAACGCCACCTTTGAGGGAAAAAATAAAATTTGCATCTATAATCATTATGATGTAGAGCCAATTCATCGGAAGGATTGGAATTATCCTCCTTTCGAACTATCTGAAGATCAAGAAAGGCTTTTTGGACGAGGGATTGCGGATAATAAAGGTGTGCTTTGGGCAAGAATTTTAACGCTTGAATACCTTTGGGAGCAACAACTAGCAAGCCCTTCTATTCTTTGGCTGATTCAAGGAGAAGAAGAAGCTGGAGCAGAAGTCGCTTATAAACCCTTCCAAAATGCCATTAATGCCTTCCAAAGTCAGCTCTATTTAGAGGAAACAGGTTACCACAAAGAAAATCAGCAACTCCTATTAGTAAAGCCTTATTCTTCAAAATCTAAAGAAATTATCCCCCAAATAATTCATGCTTTAGACATTAAACGGCCTTTGATAGAAGAACGGCACTTAAATAAATCCTATGCCAATAAGCCCTGTCCCTTTCTCAGTGCAATTCCTAAAGAGGGCATTTACCTTGCCATCGGCCCAAACGACCAACAGTGTAGAATACACAAAAATAATGAGTCGCTATCTATATCAAAGTTAAAAGAATCAATCCTCCAGTTTAAACAACTATTATCATTTCTAGCTAAAAAAGAAACCCAATGATTCCGAATTTAATTTCTTGGCGCATCAGGCCATTGCTTAATTCCTTTTACAAGCGCCCCATTTTCATAGACACACATCAAGACTTTACGACAAATTTGCGCTTCCTGTGGATAACCAAACGCATTATTTAAGTACCAAATTCCATTTTTTTCAACACTTCTGTTGAGGTGGCTGTGTCCGTAAACATGCATATCTGTACCAAGCGCTTGCAGTTGTGTTTCGATTTTAGTAGACCCAAAAACAGGCAATAAGGCTTTAACTATTTTGGGAACTCTCGACGGAATTAAATCCATGTTAGGCACAAAATGAGAGAAGGAAATAATAGACTCGCTTGTTTGATGTAAGTGTGGCTCGTTTAAGGCTAAAAAATAGTCCGTCAAGGCATCCACTTCCATCGGCCACTTACAGGCTTTAAAATCTGCCCAAGCTCTTTGAATCGTTAGGGACGGTTTTCCGAAAGAGTAATCGTACCAAGAGAAGATAGGCACAATACTCAATTCAGGGCTAACAAAAGGGCTTGTTTGTACGCCTAAAGTTTCAGCTAATTCCAAGAGTTGATGGAATTTATCCAAGGAGTTGATGGCTTCTCCTTTGGTCAACCAAACATCGTGGTTTCCAGGCACAAAAAGCACCTTGAAAAACTTTCTAGACAAAGCTTCTAAAAGTGCCGCTGCTTTCTGCATATTGGGTATAATATCGCCCGCCAAAATTAAAATATCTTCTTGATATTCTAATTCGGACAATTGCATAAACCAATCCCAATTTTCTTGATAATCGACGTGCAGGTCGGAGGTTGCCCAAACTTTCAT
>CACVAQ010000140.1:1653-7178 GCA_902727865.1 uncultured Aureispira sp.
CGCCCGTTTACTTTTTTAGACAACTGATAGATCGAGACCAAAACCCAAAACAAATTCACCACAAAAAACGGATAACTTTCCGTAATGTAAGCGTTAATGGTTAGCAAGGATCCACCTACTAAATTAATACTTAGAAAATAACTAGAATCCGTTTCTAGCTTTTGAAGGATATTTAGGGTGTAGGCCGTCAATAAAATAATCGCTCCTACCCAGCCCATTGCATCTACTAAACTCAAATATTGCATCTTTTTAATTTTGTCCAGCAAACTTAAGCATTTTTGAGAGTTCTACCTCAAATTTGTCCCTTAATTTAGGAGGAGTTCTGCGGGTCTTCTTAGTAAAATAGGTCTATTTACAGCACTTGACTTCTCGCTCCTCTTGGCGCTTAAAAATTAAAGATTCTTTGAGTTGTCAACCAACCAAATTAAATAACATCTAGGACACTGCTAATTCGCTCTTGTATCATGCCTACGATTCTCTTATTAAAATCGCTTTTCCGCTGGCAATAAACTGCAAATTCATCGGTCGTAAAATGTCCAACAATAAGCCCTCTTAGCTCCAATTTAAACGCATGATCTTTTTTAAAAAGGGTGCTTATATAGTCCTGCTTTTTTGAATTCGAAAGGGGCTCAAATTTACACTTTTTTGAAATAAGGTAGTCTTTGAAATACGCCACTAATAAATCATGCTGCATTTTTATAATTGGGCGCAGTGTTTTATTTTGAAAATCTTCTTCCAGGCTTTTATTTAAACCCATATCAATCCCTTTAATTAGGGGTCTTATCTCTGTTCTATTCAGATGCATGTTGCTACTTTTTCAAGTTTTATAATTGTCGCTGTACCTTGTTCCGTCCTTTGTTATCTATCCCTAAATCCTACGATAGTCGATGGCTTATTAGATTAACTTCATCGAAGAAAAAAAGATGCTTCACGAACAAGATTTAACACAATTTAAGTAAAAACAATGCTTTTGCCTCCCTCTTTTTTTGTTTTCGTTTGAACGCTAGCCTATTCTAAATCAATTTCAAAGAACCAGAATAAGTGCCTTCTTGAAATTTCAGTTGCCAAATTTGCCCTAAAGGAGTATGACAGCCCCAACTATCTTCATAGGGATAGTCTAAAATTGTCTTATTAGGATCTAAATAGGTTAAAATCATATTAATTGGTCCACAGTGACTAAAAATTGCTGTATTAGATTGAAGCAATGTTTCTTTATTCAAATCAAACCAAGTATGGACTCGATGCACTAATGAATCATGGGACTCCGACTCATTTTCTCGCTCTCTCAAAGCCTTCACTTCCTCTATTTTTATCTGAGGGAACAATGCTTGAAATGGCTTTAGTGTTTCCTTTGCCCTTTTATAATCACTGGTATAAATTTGTTGGATGTTTTCATTTTTCAAATACGCTGCGATCACGGTTGCTTGTCGTTGCCCTTTTTCGCCTAGCGAAGGACCAGGAAAACCCTTATAACTTTTTATTTCAGGTTCGGCATGTCTAACTAAATATAGGTTCATAAGGC
Source organism: uncultured Aureispira sp. (assembly GCA_902727865.1). Lineage (GTDB taxonomy): Bacteria > Bacteroidota > Bacteroidia > Chitinophagales > Saprospiraceae > Aureispira. The sequence goes on from CACVAQ010000140.1 coordinate 3,176, forward strand.
AAGCGTTGTTTTCCCAGATTCATCAATGATTTGTTTCTGATGGTTCGCTTCTTCCACCAAGGCAAATCCATTATAAAAAGGCTCTATTAAAGCGAATCGTCTAGTATAAATCGGTTGGCCTTGTCGATTGATATGACACCAACCTGCTGCATCTTTAGCCGTAGCAAAGCCTTTATGAAAGACCCCTAAATTCAAATACTCTATAGAATGGATTTCTTCGCCTTTCGTATTGATATGCGTAAAAAAACCATTTTGCTTTTGAACACAAGCAACCCCATCTTTAAAGTCACCAGCATAACGGTAATTTTCTAGATACAAACGATGTCCTTCGACATTCAGATGAAAGTAATTGTGCTCCAAATCTCGTACAGTACAAAGATTATCTTGATAATTACCACACCAACTGTACCTTTCCTTATAAATAGGCTGTCCCTTTGTTGAGAGATGAAACCAACCCTCTTCGGTCCAAACGGAAGCCAAATTACAATAATACCCAAAAGTTCTAAGGTAGCGTTCTTTGTAAATCGCCTCTCCTTGTTCATTGATATGATGCCACCCGCTTTCGTCACAAACGGGAGCAATCCCAGGAGCGTGAAACTTCAATACGTCTATATAAGTTTTAAATAAAGCAAGTCCATCGAGTTCAAAGCCTCTATTTTGTTGGTTTACCTTTATGTTTTTCCACTTTTTCATTTTTCACAAATAATTATTGATTGTAAGCTATTTAATGGTTTTGTACAAATAAATTTAAATCCAGCAGCGAACAACAGCACCTTATATTCATCCAAGGTCCGTTCATAGCTGTTGCAAATCGCTTGCATATTGAGGTTCAACAAAGCAGCGCCATCTTTTAGGTTTTCTTTTATGATTTCAATTAAATATAATTTCCCGCCACTAGGCAATGCGTTATAAACATTGTTCAAGAGCACCTCCGCTTTTGCATCATTCCAATCGTGAATGACTCGGCTCATCGTAATGGCATCTGCCAAAGGTGGAATTTCTTTAAAAAAATCCCCACTGATTGCTGAAAATAAATTGGAATAATTTACGGGTAGTAATTTAATCACAGACTCCGTTTCCAGCAAATACATAGATAGATTCGGCATTTTTTTTCTTACCGCTCTTAACAAAGCGCCCAAACCGCCCCCTACATCCATCAAAACATTGTGCGTTGAAAAGTCGATAAAATTGGTAATCAAGGCATAGTCATCTCTAGCATATTCAAACATCGCCTTATGATAAATTTTATTGGCGGCTTCTTCTTTAGCCAACCACTCGAAAAAAGGTTTTTGAAAACAAAATTCAAAAGAAGGTTGCCCCGTTTTTAGCGTATGTTCCAAATGTTGCCAAGCGGTCAAATGCTCCTCGCCCCACAACATACAAGCGTATTTTAATGTCTGAGGATGCTCCTCGGTCAATAAACTTCCTTTTTGAGTTAAAGACAATCCGTCTTTTTTACCCTTTATAAAGCCAAAAGTACAGAGCCCATCTATTAAGAAAGATAAAGCAGTACGATCTAATTCTAAAACCTTGCTCAAACGATCAATAGAGTTCTCCCCCTGTTCAATATGGTCAAATATATTTAATGTACAGGTCGTTTTTAATGCTAAATATTGCCAATATGTAGTAAAAAGATCTTTTAATTCTTTTTGTTCTTCTTCTATTTTCATAAAAAAAATTTAGCTCGGTTTTCGCATCGTACAAGACTTGCACAATTCAATATTTTTATAATTATCCACTAAGTTTTGATAATTAGCACTCTCTAGAACGTCTCCAATACTAGATGTTTCAATATTTCCAAAATCACCCAAACTTTGTCGAAGTTGATCTGGCGCACAACAAGGAGAAATAGTTCCTGTTGCAGAAATCCAAAGTTCTTGTTTTAGAAAAGGGCAAACATAAGCTGTTGGCACCTCCTTTGATTCTGAATATTTAAGCGGAATAATATTCTCTAATAAAACGTTCTCCCCATTCGGTTTTAAATAAGTATCTCTTGCAAGATAAGCCTCCTCTACGTATTCATTCCATTGTGCGATGCTCTTTGCATTTTTTCTAAAAGACAAATCCTTTATTTCATCAAAATGATCCCACAATTGGTGTCCTTTCACTCTATCGACGCCTAGTTTTGCTGCCAATTTGATAATATCCGCCAACTCATGCATATTATTTTGCATAAATGTAAGCTGAAAAGTCACCCTACAAAAATAGCCTGTTTCTTGATAATGCGCATCTCGCACCTTTACAAAAGCTTTGACATTCTCGACACATTGTTCAAAATCAATTTTTTCCATGACCGCTTCTGCGGTTTCTTTGGTTGCCGCATTCCAAGATATTTTTACGTCCGTCGTGTGAGGCACAATAATTTTTGCCCAAACTGCTACAGGTTTCTTAGGAAAAGTCCCATTGGTCGTCAAATTAATTTTAATACCGTATTGCGCACTCAAGTCAAAAATTTGCTCAAAACCTTTATAAAGAAGCGGCTCTCCCATCGTAGAAGGAATAATTTCTTTGACCCCCAATTCATGCGCTTGTTTAAAAATATCTACGACCCAATCAAAAGGCATTCGCCTCCTTTTTACGCCCGTCTCTTGGTACAAATTTTCTATAAAATTACTATATGGGCTATGTTCTTCGCACATAATACATTTCAAATTACAATCTTCTGGATTGGTGTCAATCGTGACACGCCATAGTTCTTGATTAAGCATAATTGGATATACTGTTTTGATAGATTTTCTCTAATTGTGAACAATGTTCTTGAATGTTGGGTACTTGCCCATCTTCAGAATACAAATAACCTTTCTTGCCCAAAGCAAGCATCTCTGTTGAATGCTCCAACGCCCATTGCATTTGGTCGCTCAAAGACAATACATTTCGGTGTTCAAACAACAAACCATTGACTTGATGTTGAACATACTCCGCCATCCCTCCATAATTCGCTGTTATCACAGGTATCTGACAAGCCTGCGCTTCGTGAATAACCAAGGGAGAATTTTCGCCCCAGATAGAAGGCACTACAATCGCATCTACTTGACTAAAAACGACGTTCGCCAAATTTTCATTGATGTATCCTCCACAAAATTCAATTGCATTTGTACTCTCTTCGGTCATCTTTATCAATGCTTTCTGGCTTTGCGTATCTTTCCAGCCCCATATTTTTAATTTTGCAGAGCCTTTTAGTTGCTGAAAAGCTTCAATTAATAAATTGACTCCTTTAGCAGGAATGTGCGTTCCAATATACCCAAAGGTAAAAATAGGCGCTTTTTTCTTTTTAACAATTGGTTGAAGGTAATGCGTCGGAAAACCATAATCTAGATAAATAATCTTATCCTTTGGCAACTGAAAATCCTTTATAAAACGACGCTTTAAATATTGAGAAGGAGCAATAAACAAATCAACCTGGGCCATTATATCTCGCATCGTTTTCATCCTTCGAGCAATCCAATTCGTCCAATAGTTTAGATCTTCCTCATAAAAATCCGCTTCTCCTGAAAAAAACATTCGATAACAAGACCTTGCACATTTTTGATCTTCTTGCCCTGTACATAAGGCATAGGTGTTACACCCGTCGTAATTTCGTTGCAAAAATTGCCCTCTAGGGCACATCAACCAAAAATCATGTAAGGTAAAAACAATCGGAATTTTTGCCTTGTGGAGGACTGTAATCAAACCTGTTGATAAGTGATTCAAATGCCCGATGTGGGCAATGTCTGGTTGCTCTCTTTCTACTAATTGAGCCAATTGCCGATCAATTTCATCGTGTTGATACCCGTCCTTGTCTCTTGGCATGTTGATGTAATAAAACTGTAGGTTGTCGTGTATTTTTTCTTGTCGAAATTCAAAGTCTACTCGATAAGGCACTTCTTCTCTTGTTAAGATGGTCACAGAATGTCCTTTTCCAACAAACTGATTGCAAATACTTTGACTGTACACTTCGGAACCCGCATTGTACTTGGGTGGGTAACCGTGGATTATTTTTAGGATGTTCATTTTTTTGTTTTTG
>CACVAQ010000141.1 GCA_902727865.1 uncultured Aureispira sp.
AAAAGTTGTTTGAAAATAATATTTTCAAACAACTTTTTATCTAAAGCTTTCGCTTCTATTTTTCTATATGGCTCTAAAAACGACTGTTGCCAATTACTCTTTTTCCAGATTTTTTTCCTGCGTTTTTGTCTGTCTTTTCTTTTCCAGATTTCTCTTTGCCAGATTTTTCTTTTTTAGGTTTGCTCTTTCCTGGTTTAGAACTAGAGTTTGTTCCATCTCCACGGTTAAAAAAGAACATTAAATAAACAGTGCCATCAAAGTTATCTACTCCAGCAGAAACGGCATTCGTCGCAGCAATGTAATTTTGTTCTATCGCAAGCTCCTGAGAAACAGGATTGTAATATTCTTCACTCACCGTAGCCGCAAGGGTATGTTGATACATAAGGCCCCATCCAAATTCAGCCCCAATACATACTTTAGGTGCTATATAATATTCAAATCCAACAAAGCCTCTTAGACCAACACCCCAGACATTAGAGCCTGTGTGCGATAGCGTTCTTTTGTTTGAATTCAGGTTCGTTCCCCAATCATAAGATGTAGGAACAAGATTTGACAAAGAATAGCCATTTCCATAAGAATAAGAATGATCGTTCTCTTTATTGTAGCTAATTCTTAAATCAACGCCCCAAAACCCTTGCAATCGACGTTTTCCTTTGCGCATTTCATAGCCCAAAGCCAAGCTTGCTCGGCTCCAATTTAGGGTGTAACTATCTTCAACCATTACACTAGGATCGTTAGAGGCATCGTCTTGTACATATTCGCTTTTGGTTGTATTTCCAAAATTAATCCCCCAAGCCAAACGAAGCGCAGCCTTATCGGTTAACATATATTTGCCTATAATCACAGAATTTCCAAAAACACTAAAAAACTTATCGTCCGAAGCATAGGTATTGTTCGCATTGGCATTGAAGGAATTTCCCATCCAATAAAAGAAAGGCACTAAGTTGACTCCTACCCCAATATCTCCTTTTTGAGGTAAAATGACTTCTCCTTTTTTGCCAGTGAGTGGTTCATCGTTCGAATCTTGCGCTTGAAGGGGATTCAAACCAAGCAATAAAAATAGGAGTATAACTATTGTCTTCATTCTTATTCTAATTTTATAAAACTAGAGGCATCACTTGCCATTGTTTACTAGAAAAAAAAAGAGGCTACCCGATAAGGTAACCTCTTTTTTATTTTATGTTTAGCTTCTATTCTATCTTAGAAATAAAAGTTCATAAATACTGCACCATTCATGTTATCAACACCCGCAGAAAAAGTAGTTACAGATCCTTCCATTTCGTTCTTAATGCCTACTTCACCAGTAGTAACATCAAAATACTCAGAAGAAGAAGTTGACTCGAAAGTAGAGTTCAACGCAAGTCCCCAACCAAACTCTACTCCTAGAGAAAGTTTAGGTGCTACGAAATATTCTACTCCAACAAAACCTCTAACACCTACACCAAAAGTAGTGTTTCCACCATCCACTAACATTCTGTCTAAACCGTTAAGGTTTGAACCAAAGTTAGTACTTGAAGGTACAACATTTGTTGTAGAATAGCCATTCCCGTAAGAATAAGCATTACTAAGTTGTTGTAATCTGAAAATAAGATCAGCACCGTAGTATCCTTGGATACGTCCTTTACCTCTTCTCATTTCATAACCTAGTGCCAATGTGTAATGTCCTACGTCCGTTTTTCTAGAATCAAAAACCATATCCATTGGATTATTAGAGGCATCGTCTCTAATATATTCGTTTTGAGTCGTAGAAGTTAGGTTAAACCCAAAGTGTGCACGAACAGCTGTTTTTTCAGACAACATATACTTACCCATAATCACAGAGTTTCCAAATACATTGAAAAACTTGTTTGTAGAAGCGTATGTGTTATTTGTACTGTTGTTAAAAGAGTTTCCAAACCAGTTAAAGAAAGGAATCATGTTAACTCCTAATCCAATATCACCAGATTCAGGAAGAATTAGTTGTCCTTTTTGGCCAATCAATGGCTCATCTTGTGCATTTACACCAAAGAATAAAAAAGAACATACTACTAATAATAATACTTTTTTCATTACATAAGTTTTTTTAATAGTTTGCGTAATTTTATTGCCCAAGTTTAAACTAAGCAATAGAAAGCAGAGCAAAAGTCCGTAGACCATGCACTAAACGAAAACTAAAAGATTCTTTTTAATAGTTGTGCTCTTGGATAATGATTGCACCATCCCAAACAGAGATAACTTCATCTCCTTTAGTAATGATTTCAGTTTCTGTAATTACCTCATCATTATTTGTTACAGTGTTATATCTTTCTCTCTTGATACCTACTTCTAGATCAGGAAATTTAACATCTACATCATAAGCAGTACCAATAGCTGGCAATTCAACCATTACATCTCCAGAAGCATCTACAGTTCCGTCGTAAGTTAATTTGTCATAAGCATATCCAGAAACAGGGCTTTCCTGTAAGTTTTCTGAATCCACTACAAATTTCACAACAGTTCCAGCAGGAACATTTTCCCATTGAGTCATAGTAGCACCATTATAAGTAGTGTCATTGGTCTCATCAGTGTTGATTCCTAAATGAAGTGTTACCATTGCCGTTCCTGGCTCAGCTGGTTCAGTTTGTGTTTTTGTACAAGAAGTACCTAGTACTGCTATTAGCATCATTGTGATAGCAGCGAAAGTTATTGTCTTCATAATTTTAGAAGTTTGTTGGTTAAATAAATGAAGTTATAGTTTGACCTTATTTGACAATCTATTATTCGATTATCTCTAAGGCAGTGCAAAAGTACGTTTTTTTTCTTTTAGAGGCAAGCATATTTTTAATCTACCCCTATACTTTAACTTATGAACTTTATTACATATCTCCACATTAACTTTCAATATAGTTCTATCTGCCTCTAAAACAAATAGATACATCAAACCCTTCATCCAATAGTCAAATAAAGAAATTAACATACAGGCTAAAAAAACAACTAAACTACTGACTTACAAACCAATAAACTAATATCTACTCTTAGCCTATCACTTTATTAAATTATTATTTGAAACATAAAGTTGCAAGCCGCCAAGATTCCTTCACCGCCCAATATTCATAAAAAAAGATGCGCTACAAAGATTAAAATTTATAAAAAAACAGCTTCACAAAGCTCTATTTTTAGTCTAAACAAGTTTTTTACTCCTTTTCAGGTTAGGCTAGTTCCAACAGAAAAACACCCTAAAAAGCACTTTGCCAATTAGGGTATTTCTATTGATCGCCACTTAAATACGTTTGGCTATTTTGCTTTAAACGAATTGATCGCATTTACGGTAAAATCAGACAAAACCAATCGTCCACTCATCGCCGCACGTTCAGATAACAAATCATCCCAATGCTCTGTTCCTGTCCAAAATACTTTTTTTAATAATTGCTGTGCTTCAGGATTTGATTTTGCCAAAGTATTTGCCAACAACAAAATTTTTGTATCCATCTCTTCAACCGTTTCCGATACATCTGCAAACAAACCATTCTGTTGCGCCCATCCTGGCGAATACCAAGCCGTTGCGTTGATTGCCATTTGAGAAAAAGCAGAAGTTCCAAGCTTGCGCTCTACGGCTGGTCCGACAACAAAAGGTCCAATTCCAATCGCCAATTCACTCAATTTAACCGCAGCATATCGAGTCGCATAACAATAATCTACTGCCGAAGCCACTCCTACACCACCACCAACAGCTTTTCCCTGTACCCTTCCGATGATAATTTTAGGGCATTTTCTACAAGCATTGATCACATTCGCAAAGCCCATAAAAAAGGCATGCCCTGTTTCAAAGTCCTTAATCGAGATTAGTTCATCAAAACTAGCTCCTGCGCAGAACGTGCGTTCTCCAGTACTTTTCAAAATAATTACGACAACAGCATCATTTGCCCCTACTTCGGTAATTGTATCCGCCAATTTAGCCAATAAATTTCCTGGCAAGGAGTTGTGTGATGGGTGAAAAAATTCAATCGTTGCAATTTTATTTTCGATGCTCAATTCTACAGAGCCTAATTGTCTTTTATCTTCCATTTTATCTATACTTATTGTTTTCTTTTTTAATGATCTATTTCGGTTCTTTCACAACTCAAAGACTCCCCGCAGCTAATTTTTGCCACAGCGGACTCTTTTTCTTTTTTATAACAGTAGGTGTTTGGTCGTAAGTCGTAAGTCGATGACTACTAGTATTCTAACTTACGACTTTTCACTTACGACTAAAATAGTAAAGCCTAAGCTATTTTTTATGGGCTGGCAAAAAGGGTCAAAGAACCTCTATTTTTTTGGTCTAGGTAGCTTAATCCATAGAAATCACCTCGCCATCTTGATCCAACTTACGCACCATTGTTAAAATAGTTGCCAAGGCACAGGTTTCTCCAGTTTCATCATAAACATCGACCATAAATTTCACAATTCCTTTGGCAATATCATCCTCACTTTTCTTCTCCTGATCTACTTTTTCCTTAACCGTGAACTTAACACCAATCGTCATTCCAGGATAAACAGGCTTTGTAAAACGACATTCATCCAAGCCATAATTTAACAATACAGGTCCTTTTTTAGCTTCGACAAACAAACCTGCTGCTTTTGCCAAGACCCAATAGCCATGCGCGACACGCCCTTCAAAAATAGTCCCTTCCAAAGAAGTTTCATCGGTGTGTGCATAAAAATGATCGCCACTAACGTTCGCAAAATTCACAATATCCGCTACCGTAACCGTGTGTTTAGCCGTGATCCACTGCTCTCCCACCTTCATCTCTTCAAAGTGCTTGCGAAAAGGATGTACAGGATGGTCGATGCCTTTGGCTCCATATTGGAAAACGCCTGTTAAATGCGTCAAAGTGGTTGGGGTTCCTTGAATGGCGGTACGTTGTAAGTAATGCCCTACACCACGCAAGCCACCCATCTCTTCGCCTCCACCAGCACGGCCAGGGCCTCCATGAGACATCAATGGCATCGGAGAACCATGCCCAGTACTTTCTACAGCCGACTCTCTATTCAAGACTAAAATACGTCCATGATGCGTTGCAGCACCTAAGACATACTGTCTAGCAATGGTATCATCATACGTGGCAATAGAACTGACCAGAGAACCTTTCCCCATGTTGGCTAATTCGACTGCTTCATCTATATTTTTATAGGGCATAATGGTACTAATTGGACCAAAAGCCTCTATACTATGTGCCTCTATTTTTTGGAAAGGACTGTCATTCAGGAACAACATCGGAGCTAAGAAAGCGCCTTTGTTTATATCGGCTCCAATCACTTCAAAATCACGCTCAAAACTACCGTAAACCAATTCGTTTTCTTGTGATAATAATTTGGCTGATTTTAAAACCTCGTTCATTTGCTCGTGACTTGCCAAAGACCCCATTCGGACGCCTTCTGCTTGAGGATCGCCAATCGTTGTTTTTTTCAATCGAGCACTTAAAGCAAACTGTACGTCTTCTACTAAGTTTTCAGGAACGATAATACGACGAATTGCCGTACATTTCTGTCCTGTCTTAACGGTCATTTCACGATGTACCTCTTTGACAAACAATTTAAATTCTTCAGTATCTGGCGTCGCATCGGGTCCTAGCACCGAGCAATTCAGAGAATCTGCTTCCATGTTAAAAGTAACGGCTTCATTGATAATATGTGGCATAGATTTTAACATCCGTCCAACATGTGCCGACCCTGTAAAAGTAACGACATCTTGAGACGTTACCGTATCCAAAATTCCAATTCCAGAACCACAAACTAATTGCAAGGCTCCTTCAGGCAAAATTCCAGACGCAATAATATCTTGCACCATTGCTTGCGTTAAATAAGACGTTTGTTCGGCTGGCTTTACAATGGCTGGCATTCCTGCCAATAAGTTGACCGCTAGTTTTTCCAACATCCCCCAAATAGGAAAGTTAAAGGCATTGATATGCACCGCAACCCCTGCTTTAGGAACCATAATATGATGCCCAACAAAAGTTCCTTCTTTAGACAAACCAACCATTTCTCCGTCTACAACATAGGGTTGATCTGGGAATTTTTTACGCAAACTTGCATAGGCAAACAAGGTTCCGATACCACCATCAATATCAATCCAACTATCGGTTTTAGTTGCACCAGATAAATAACTAATTGGGTAATATTCTTTGCGTTTTTTCTGTAGAAATAAGGCTAATTTTTTAAGCATCAAACCACGCTCTAAGAAAGTCATGGTTCTTAGATTTTTATTTCCTACTTTTCGGCCGTAGTTTAATATTTCCGAAAAATCCATTCCATCTCCATTCACTGTTGAAATAACAGCTCCTGTTACTGCATTATATTGTTCAATTCCTGCTCCATCATGTGGTGTCCATTGCCCCAAGATGTAGTTGTCTAATTTATTAGCCATAATCTATTTATTTTTTAATTGTATTCTTAATGCTCTTCAAGCCCTTGCAGCTGTAAATAGTGGCTGATTTTCAAAAAATCATCCAACCGATTACTGCTAATTACTACAAAGAAATAAAGTATCTTGGTAAAGGCAAAATTAATTGCTGTTGGATTGTTATTTTATCTACCACAAAATAATAAATAAAGCGTTTTGGTCGTACCTTACTTTTTCTTATGAATGCAAAAATTACTTCGTGAGAACAGTTGTCAAAGAACCAAAGAATTGCTTAAGTTCGAACTTCAATCCGTCAGGGTTTCACTTTTTCAACCTTCTACACAACGAACCGAAAAGAACTTACTGCCTCTTTTTGTCAAATAACATTCTTTAACTGATTGTGTATACCCAACATAATACATAACTACAAATTTTCCATCTGTATCATAAGCCCCAAATCTTGAGAAGCGGAACTTGCTGGGATAAAGTTGAATATTGAGTCCATAAAAATTACTATAAATACCTTTCTTTTTTATTCGATTAGCATTCGGTTCACTAAGGTACCATTTAATAGGATAACTACTAATCAGATAAACATCAAAACTAATCATAGGCTCTTCTTCATCAAGATACCTTAACCTTCGTTCCTCCTTCATGATTTTATTATCTTCTTCATGTTCATCACTTGGAAACTCAGCTATTACTTCTTCAAACAATCGTTCCCATTCAGAAGTAGTTGCATTGTGCCAACCTTCAGGGCATACTTTATTTAACTCACTTTTGAA
>CACVAQ010000142.1 GCA_902727865.1 uncultured Aureispira sp.
ATCTAAAAGCGAAGCGATCTAAACGTACTCTTAAATAGATTCTTACTCTAAATTATTAAGAGAAGGCTTTTGCCCTGTTCCCAGAGGTAAAGTAATGGTAAACGTAGTGCCTACTCCTTTTTTGCTTTGCAATTCAATACTCCCTTCATGTAATTCAACAATGCTTTTAAGGTAAGTTAAGCCAAGCCCAAAGCCCTTCACATTATGTACATTACCCGTTGGAACTCTAAAAAACTTCTCAAAAACCTTTTTCTGATATTTGGGCGCAATTCCAATGCCTTGGTCGGAGACTTTGATGCATAAATTTTGACCAATATTGGTGGTTTGAATAGAGAGATTTATCGTTTCTGTAGAATATTTGATGGCATTGTCCATTAAGCTGCAAAGCATATTGGTCAAGTGTATTTTGTCTGCTAAAATGATCGAATTTTTTGCCTCTAAATGAAGGTCTAAATGCCCTTGTTTATCTTCAATTTGCAAGCGAATAGATTTTGAGACAAGCTTTGTTAATTGATGGAAATCTAAGGCTACTTTTTGCAGCGGAATTTCGCCTCGTTCCAGAGCCGTCATGCCTAGCATTTGCTCTACTTGAAGGCTTAGTTTTTGATTTTCGGCTAAGATGATTTCCGTATAATGTTTTAGTTTTTCTTTTTTCTCAAAGTTAGCATCCCTTCCCAACAGCTTACTAGCCAACGCAATATTGGTCAAAGGCGTTTTAAATTCATGGGTCATATTGTTCAAAAAATCAGCCGTATGTTCTGAGATTCTTTTTTCTTTGAGTAAGGATAAAGTCGTTCGCCAAAATAAGATTAAGACCACTAAAATCAGAAGAACCGAGGTGATAAATAAAAGCCCCATTTCAGCCAAAATAAATTGCTTTTTATCTAGAAAAATCAACTTCAATTCTAATTGATTTTTAGACGTAAATTCATCTAAGCTTTTGTTATAAATCGTATTAAAATAACTAGGAGAGTTGTTGTTGCTCTTCAAGCGCGTTGGCTTAGAAATGACAAAAGAATAATCAATGTCAAAATTATAAAAAGCCATATAATGCGAGAAAAGAGAATCAATTTTCTGCATTTCAAGCGCTCCTAATTTAGTAACAATATCCGAGGTGTTATACTCGGCATATTCTTCTATTTTTAAGCAAGTTGCCTCGTCAGCATACAGTGCAGCAGTTGTTTTGGAAAGCACTATATTTGCCTTGTCATTAAAGAGTTCTTCCTTGATTTTTGCCGTTTGAAAAATCCAATTGATTTGTATAATTAAGACGACAGATAAAGCGAGGGAAGAAAAGGCGATAAAGGAATACGTTCTATTCATAGGCTCTAAATTATCTTAAAATAGGTATTTTGGGGTAGAGATATAGGGCTGTTAACAAGTCAATAACAAGTTAATAACTATTGACTAACAGGTCTTTTCTATCTTGAAGCTTATCTTTGAAATACAAAGAATGTAAATTGTTCGTACCTCAAAAAACATAAAACATGAAACAGTATAGCCTTATTGTTAGCTTGATGCTATTTTCTACGCTTAGTTTTGCTCAAAATTTCACAGAAAAATTTTTGAAAGTCAAGTTTGAGCATGTTCCAGAAGGCCCTTCTATGGAATCAATTCGCCAAAATTTTAGATATGAGGTCTATCCACTTCATATTCCTGCACATCCAAGCTCTAAAACAAAACTGGCTGCCGCTAAGTCGATGTCAGATCTTATGAAAGAATATCCTAGTTCTTGGCTTTCTGACTATGTTTCAACCGAAATTTCGGTGGTATCCAATGGCGAAACCAAAATAGCAAAAGGGATTGATGGAACCTTAACGAAAGCACAAAGATCGCTTTTGAAAGCGGCTGATTTTGATACTAAAGTAATTATTAATATACAATATGAGCAAGAAAATGCTGCGACTCGGAAAATTGAAACGCACAATTTAGACTACTTGCTTGCCGTCGTTCCAGATACAGAAGCGTCCTATTCTGGTGGAAGAAAAGCGTTAAAGCAATATCTGAAACAGAATGTATTGGACCGTATTTCAGATGCCGATTTGAAAGTACTCAATCGAGGATCTATTGAATTTACGATTAATGAAAAGGGGCAAGTAGAAGCAACTCAATTAATAAAAAAAACAGGCAAGCCAGCAGTAGATCAATTATTACTCAAAGCCATTCAGACAATGCCTCAATGGAAGCCTGCAAAAACAGGAAAAGGAATCCCTGTCAAACAGCAATTTGAGTTTGAGGTAGGGAACCCTTATGGAGGTTGTTAAGGCTCTTTTGCAATGCAGGCGCTTCAAATCAGGTAGCGGCTTCTGTTTTAAAGGATAGAAAGCGAAAAAGGTTAGGGTTTTCCTAAAGTTTTCCACTTTTAAACATTCCAGAAACTTATTAATTATATAGCAAGCTATATTGCATTTAATTAAAAAAAAACTCAATTATGGAAATGAAATGGATTTCAATAGCAGTTGCAGCTTTAGCAGCCGTAATTCTAGGCTATGTATGGCATAATTTTATCTTTAAAGATACAGATGAAAATGCAAGTAAGAACAAACTGTCACCGCCTGTTTTTATGCTTGTATCGTATATTTTAAACCTTTTAATTGCCTACGGTTTACATAGACAGGTGGTTGGTTTACATCAATTTATACGCTCTCTTAGAGCATCTGCTGGAGAGAATGTTTCAAATCCTTTCTTACACGGTGTTTTTCATGGGGCTATGGATTCTTTAGTTTATGGTGCTATTTCTGTTTTAATCATTACGGCATTATTAGATGGTAAAGGTCTAAAAGCGATTTTGAGCAGGGTATTGTACTGGCTGATAACGATCTCGCTTATGGGAGGTATTGTTGGAATGTTGGGATAATTACTAGCTCCTGCTACACAAAAAAAGCTTCTAAATGTTTGATTTTGAATGTGCTGCTATTGTGGTCGTCGTGCCTTCAAAATTAAACGTTTTGTGTCAGTACTTAAAGTCCTAATCGGCGCTAAGTCTTAACAGAGAGTTGAAGCACGGATGTTAAAGCTTATACCCTGCCTTTGTCGCTTCAAAAACACATTGTGCAATAGAATTTTGGGTTAATTTACTATCAATCCAGCCAATAAATAAAATGTAATCAGCCAGCCTTCGTTTAGCGGTGATGGACAGGGCATCTACTTTTAATTGTTTGAGAACTAGTATGATGTCATTCGTTTGATGCTTGGGTTGTTGCTTGATGCAAATACATTTTTTGATCGCTTCTAAGAATAATTTACCTAATTTGAAGTGGCTGTGTTTGCGTTGTAACAACCGCAGCGCAGAGCGAACCATACTTTCTAACAGCAGCCAATTACCCAATTCAAAATGAGGAATTAAGCCCAATAAGCGAGTTTCCATTTGTAAATCTTCTCGATAACTGCCTAAGTTGAGTTGCAAAATATCATTGTAAGATTCCAAGGCAGAAGAAAAGTCCTCTGTAATCAAAGCCGAGCGCATGAGGTTGTCGTGTACATAAATATCTAAATCTGGTGTTTTATAGCCTTTTTTGCTGGTTAGGTCGTATTGATTTTTTAACTCTTGGCGAACGACTTTTAAGTTGGGCAAATTGCCCCGCAAGCTGTATACTTTACATTTTATAATGTGTACCAAGAGGCGTTCTTTCTCAATAAATTCCGCATCAAAAGAATAGGCATCTAAGACTTCAGTGATTTTGAACATATACTCGTCAAAAACGTCGTTGTACTTTATTTTGTTGGCACAAGAATCTAGCAAGTTGGTTAGAGAAATGATGTATTGCTTTGGAAGCGCTTTTATGAAATGAGGATTTTCTTCAAATATAGTCACGTCACCGCTACTCGCCTCAAATATTTTTTCACTATCAAATTCCATATACCCTTCCATGCTTTTTTGTAAGAAAGCGTAACGTTTGGCTCTAAATGTTTTGGGGTTTTCGGTAGGGAGCTTAACCCCTGACGTAATTTTGTGATCGGGGCCTTTTTTACGTAAGTGCAAGGTGAGTTCTAGGCTCTTGTTAAAAAAAATGGATTCATTCTCCACACAAGCAATATATTCTTGATCTTTGATTACTTCCTGGTCCAAATAATTTTGAATGCCATCTACATGGTGACTGATTCGGAGTACATTGCGTTTCCATTCATTGAGCAGTAATAAGATGCTGAACTTTTCGTGCTTGGTGGCTATTTTTTTTGCTTTTTTAATAATGCGGCTACATTCTATATAAAGTTCTTTGCCATAAAGGACACTGATGTCACTCAAGTAGTTGTACAAAATGATATCTATAGAACTTTGAGAATGGTAATTGCGGAGTGCTTTCTGAATTTGATTAAAAAGGTATTTTTTTATCTCCGAAAAGTTATTAATAAAATCATAGCCTTTAAATTGTTTGAGTAGTGCCTGTTCCTTGTATTCGTTTTGCTCATTGATTGCGTCAAACAGCAAGGTGTATTTATTGGAATCTTTTTTTTGTTGTAACAAGCCAAAACGTTTGAAATAACGTTTTTCACTAGGAGTCATTTTACGGATCAACTTGAATAGTGCGTTTGATGGAGTCTTCATAATCGAGTATTAATCCAAAAGGCAATCAAATGAGGACAAGAACCTTTTGCATGTAGAATGAGTAACAATGTGGATTGTTTTAAAAGATACTTGCTTTAAAGTTACTATTATAAGGCTGTCTTGTAGATCATTTTTTTTGTTTTTTTAATAAAATTTCTTCCCCATAGCCTCTAAGCTTGTGAAGGATAAAATACGAGGGACTAAGTTCATTTAGCTTATTTACTTGACGCTTTCTTGCCTCTTTTGCGTTGAAAAAAAAACTGCTGATCGAATAAGATGACCCGATCAGCAGCTCTAAAAAATGAATTTAAACAGAATGGTTTTATTCCAAATCTAAGCGAGCAAACCAAATTTGTTTTCCTGCTTTATCTTCACCAATAAAGGTTAAGTGAGACCCAGGAACATATAGTTGTGGGAATTCAGGGTTGGTAAAGTAGAGTTGTTTGCCTTTTTCATCTTGTCCCAATGGAGTAAAGTCTGAAATTTTACCTTTGGTCAAATCTACCTTAGCTACGGTCGGATAGTACAATAATTTCTTCTTAACAGCCGTCGCATTATACCCAATTAAATTGACAGAGAATCCTCGACGGAAACCTTTGATTTCACCATAAACCCAATAAATTGTTTTATCGTCTTTTCCTAGATACAAATCCGTTGGCGTAAGAATCGTTCTTGCATACTTGTTCATCTTCTCTCTGCGAATACCATATTGTGATTTTAGATCCCCTGTATTATCAAAGTGAAACAAAAGAAGATCACCATATACTTTTGCACGTGTATAAACGGTTTCTCCTTCTTTGTTTAGAACCGTATTGCCGTTCTCATCTTTCAAAGGAACTTTTTTCCAAGTATATTTTTGACCACTAATCAATAATTCATCCTCAGGAGTCATCATGATTTGACGTTTGTCAAAGCGTTTTCCAATATACGAAGGCGTTCTTTTTTGAGAAGGAGGCGTCACTAATTTCTCTTTAAAAACGTCTAAATCTATTGCTTTGATGTATTCCAAGTCTAAATTTTTATTTAATTTCATAACCTGAAACACTTTCCATTTTGTCTCACTAGTCGATTCTCTAAAGGTAGCAGGAGAGTTGGTTGGTTTTAGTGTATTGATGTATTTATCGTCTTTAGAAGGACCATAAGCAATGATAGAACCATTGTCAAATTTAATCAAATCTTCGATCCACCAAGCACTAGAAGGCGTTTCTAAGTCTATTCTTTTTTTGATAACACCATCCGAACCAACAATAATTAAGGTATGAGCCGCAGGATTATCATGCGTCATTTTTCCTGTAAGAATGGCTTTCATTGGAGAAAAAACAATGGCTAAATCTCCACGAGAAAGATCTCCAATAGGATCGTCTACCATAGATTCCGCTAGTCCTGGCTCGTCAATAATTCTAGCATAATTGACACACATAGCATAGTCAAATTTAAGCTCTTCGCCATAGTTGACTTCCAAATCATTGGAAACCGTCATCAATTGAAAATGTCTAGTATGTTGATTCTTGATTTTAGACTTTTTATCCGCTTTGTTTCCAACCAATAAAACAACGTTACCATTTTGATAATCTTCGGCACGATGGTAAAGGTAAATACGGTTGTCATCCGCCCCATTTAACGTCTGTACTCCAGTTGTTTCTACAACAGGGTAGTATCCCCCGAAAGCAGTTGAATATTTCCAAGTCGTTGTTTTTTTTCTAGCAATCAATTTTCCACCCCAAGTAGGGTCAATCGAAATACCGTCTACGCTGTACTCTTCCCCTTTGTATTCAAACCAAGAGAATTTTTCTTTCCATTCCGCTTTAATTTGATCGACCAAAGAGAACATGTCTACTTCGTCGTTAATCAAGTTGAAATCTTTGTCGTAGGTGTAGTTTTTGAAATAAACTCTCATCGGTTGCTTTTCTACATAGTGTAGTGTCGTGGAGCCATCGTTATTGTACGTAATATTTCCAATATAATCTCCCTTGGAGAATTTGGGTGGGGTAGAGGTGCTCTCTTTTGATAATTGCAGGACTTGTGCCGATAAGGCAGAAGTAGCAAAGAGAAAACCTAAAACTAAAGCGCTTGTAAAAAACTTCATTTTATATGATTTAGAAGTGATGTGAAATCAGATTGCAAGTAATTGAATACCAAAAGACATACCACTTGCAATAAGTCTGTAAATTAAACTTTTAAAGGTAGAATTTGTTTATTAATCACTAGACAATTTATATCTTTGGGCGAAGATATAGGGAATTATAATTTTTCGTTCTAGCAGTTGGCTGCTAAATGAATTCTTGAAAATATATAAAATATAGTTTTATGGAACAATTCTTAACCGTTTTTGGCTTGGTTTTTAGCATTTTTTTTGTCTCTTTTTTATTAATTAACATCCGTCAAATTGTTGTTGGAAAGGATTTTAGAGGGACTTGTGCCCAAAACAACCCTTTGTTGAAAACAAAAATTGGAGATTGTACGGTTTGTGGTAAAAAAGGAGATGAGGTTTGTAAGAACCCAGAGTTACCACCAGCTTAGTCGCTTGAAAAGCTAGCGTAAACAACTTCTAAGAATAAGAAATTAAAAAA
>CACVAQ010000143.1:0-1676 GCA_902727865.1 uncultured Aureispira sp.
TTACTTTCTTAAAATCTAAATTTATGAGACTATTTAATTTAATATTCCTGTTATTGAGCGTTTTAAATACCAGTATTGGACAAGTTGAAATTAAGAGTTATACCAAATATATTAGCAGCCCTAGTAATTCGGCTATTAGTGAGGATGGAAATTATTATTATGTAGCACATGGAAAAGGGCTAGGGATTTATAAAATCAATCCACAAACAAAATTATTAGAAAACATACAAGAAATAAAAATTGAAAGAGGAGCAACTAATTTGATTTTAACACCTGATAATCAGTATGTAATTAGAACAGGTTATAGTGAAGCCATCCTGGTTGTTTATAAGCGAAATGCCTCTGATGGAAAATTGTCTTTGTACAAAAAATATACACAAACAAAAGATGGAAAAGCATTGATGAATAAAGTGTCCGACTTTGCTATTTCGCCAAGTGGTCGTTATTTGTTTTTAGAATCTGGTCGTACTTTAATGACACTTCGCTTTGAGGATGGAGGGATTAGTTATGTGGAAGAGCATGTCTTGAAAGGCTCTTATCATGGAACGGTTACGTTTAGTCCAGATAATAAACATGTTTTTATTGAGAATTATCATTTTGATGGAAACTCTCATAATACAATATTGACTTTAGATGAAACTACAGGGAAGCTTCAGGTAAAAGGCTCATTATCGGAGGATTACCTAATTCCTGGGACTACTTTTTATATCTATGGAGAAAAACGCCAATATAATGTTTCGCCAATATTGGAATACATGGCTTTTTCACCCGATGGGAAAGATGTTTATATGGAAGGATCAGAATGGTATCCTAACGGAAGCCGTGGCGCTTTTATGCATTATCGTTGGATTAATGGAAAGCTGACTTTGCAAAAGGCTTATTATAAGCTGCCTCCAACATTTCAGATAGAAACTATGAAAAATATTTACCTCGATGGGAGTGGTGGTTATTTGTACATATTGACAGGAGGTGAAGCCTCTGGAGTACATGTTTTTAAGCGAAATGAAGATACAGGAGCCTTGACTTTTGTGAAATCTTTTTTTAAGAAAAACAACCTGCCACGTATTGTTACGCCTTACAGAGCTAGTTTTAGTCCAGATAACCAGCACGTGTATATTTCTAGTTTTTTTGGTGGTAATATTATTACTTTAGAAAATAAAGGTGGCAAACCAAGCCCTAAGAAGTCTAAGCCAAATAACAATTATAACCAAGAACCGAAGCCAGTTGTGCATCATAATTCTGGTAATAACTCTAGTAATAATTCGAACAATTCTAATGCCTCGCAAACCGATTGCCAGCACACACAGATTAGTACAACAGAAATTACTAGAATAGAAGAGCGATTGATGGAGTTGGACACAGAGCAGGCTCGTTATGATTATGCGCTAAAAGCAGTACAAAATAGATGTTTAGCAACCTTACAAGTCTTGAAGTTAGCGCGACTATTTGAGGTAGAGTATATGCGCTTAGAGTTTGTTAAGTTTGCTTATTATTATACATCGGATCTAGATAACTTTTATTTGCTAGATACGTTGTTTACAAATGATCGACTCAAGCAAGCTTTTAAAAAATCTATGGAGTGATAATCTTAAAAATATCCTACGAGTGGTCGTCTTAAAAAATAGAAGCCTTGAATGTAAATCTAACATTCAAGGCTTCTATTTTAGGAATGGTCA
>CACVAQ010000143.1:1776-7114 GCA_902727865.1 uncultured Aureispira sp.
TCATCTTATTTTTTTACTGTTCCTTATCTTTAAAAAGCTATTAAAATAGCCTAAATCGTTTAATCTCCAATGATCTCTTGACCAAGTAAGTCTAGTTTAGAGCCAGGCAATATTCTGTGTAGAACTTCTACGTTTTCACTTTTATAAGAATTTACTTTAATGAATCCATGTCCATATTCAGGTTTCTTTTGGTAAGCAGAAAATCCTATCTGGCAATTCTTAAGCGTTACATTTGTTGCGGTAGTTTTGGACAAATCTTTAGAAGCGATTGCTATGACAGCATCTTCAATCGTTGTATTGACAACATGAGCGGTTCCCTGTTCTCCCATAGAGATCCCTTTGTCACCTGCTTTTTTAATTTTACAATCTCTAATCGTAACAATACTAGTAGAAAAATCAATCGCATCATTTCCACTATTAATAAAATGACAATCGGCTACAAGTCCAGTACAGAAATCTGCATCAAAACCATCTCCAAAAGTATTACTAATTGTATTGTATTTAAAGTCAAAATTAGAACGAACGATATTTAAGATATCTTCACAACTATTATCCGTAAAAGTACTGTGATGAATCACTACATCAGATTCGTAGAAATTAACAGAACCAGGTAAGTTCCAGCCTTTGTAAGAAAATGCCCCCAATTGAGAGAATGATGTATAGTTAACTCTAGATTGTTTGTCTGCTTTGATTACGGTAAAGGCTCTTGCGGATTTGTCGCTAGACTGAACCAAAATGGGCGCTTCTTCTGTTCCTAAAAATTGAACAGGAGAATAGCAGAGTACAAAAGCGCCTTTGATAATGTCTATTTTTGTTCCAGGTTTAAAGCTAACATTGAATCCAGCAGGGATTACAATAGGTTCTGAAATAACAACATTTTTATTGAAAATAATGTGATCATGTCCTTTAACATAAACATAAGCAGGATGCTTTTCTTGTAAAGTACTTTTCAACTCTTGAACAGGGCTTAAGCCTTCTGGAATCGGCCAAGGATTGATGCGGATATAAAAGTTTTTGCTCAAACCAAGAACACGATAAACAAAGAACTTCGCATTTTCTGGAACCGCAATACGCTCGCTGTAATCTGGTAAGTCTCTAAAACGAGTTGTATAAACAACTCTAGCAGTATCGAAGTAGGTGATAACGCCACCTGATTTATTCATTGTACCAACAACTTCAACAGGCGTTTGATGTCTGTTACAAACAGCAATCAAACCAGGTTTTACGGTTTTGTTTTGCAAAGAAATGCTATTCGGATACAAGCCATTTAAAATATTAAGGGCTCTTTTTTGCAAGTAATTAATAGAAAAGGTATAATCAGGCTTTTCTTTTTGTATTACTTTTAGACGAGAATATAAAGGCGTCGTTATAGATTTTATAAATTTATCAAGGTATGCTTTATCCGAAAACATCTCTAGATATTGATGATACTTTCTGACAAAGTTATTGTTTCTAAAGATCTTTCGGTACATCTCTTTATGTCCTTTAATCGAAGATAAATTGGCACCTAAGAATGGCTTTCCAGCCATGTGATTCAAACCATCCTGAGAAAATCCATCATAACCAATAGGCTCTAATTTTCCTGTAACAGGATTGTAATAATAACGTTTGTTATGCCAAGCAACGCCATGATATCCCGAAGCAATATCTGTAATCGCATAATACTTAGCGAGTAAATCGATGTCAAAAATTTCATCGAGTTCTTTTAAGTTATATTGATATTGGTACAATAAGTTTTGAGCAATTTGGTACTGCTCTGCCAATACGGGCGTATTGAAGGTCTTTTTTTCTGAGAACGGTTTGATATCAGGATCTCCAACAATTAAGGAACCATCCTGGTCAGCGCCTAAGGCCGTTTGTCTTTGAATGGCATCCCAAAAGCCACTTTCTAAGAATCGAATGATTGGCCCTTCTTTTCTTTTTGAGAATTCTGGTAATTGTTTCAAGAAATGTTCTTCATAAACATACAAGCCTAAATCTTTGTGATTTAGTTTCATATTGACAAACTCATAACGAGTCGTCAAAACATCTTCGTATTTAAAGAACTCATGCAAAACCCATTCAAATAGAAAACTACGTGTAGCTGGATTTTGTAAAGAAAATGTTTTTAATCGATTCCAAGATTTATCCGCTTGCGTGACGACTCTAAAAGACCATTTTTTGCCCATTAAATGATCCGTCCAGTCACCTTTAAGACGCATTTTTACATTAATCTTGGCATCTTTTTGTTCTTTTGGAAAAATAGCACCTTTTACCCAAGAATCGTCAGAGCTAATCAGTAAGCCTTTTTCGATGGCTTCGTGACGTATTTTTTCCAGTTTTTTATATTCTCCTTCTTTTACAAAGAGGTGAATGTCTTCAGGTTCCCAAGCTTTTACAGCGGCAATATCATAAGAGCTCTTTTTAGAGTAAGAAAGATTATCAAAATAAACAGGTTCTTCATTAAAGTTAAAACAATAAATTTTGACGGTATGCTCTTTAATCGGCTCTGTTACATCAACTAAAACTTCTATTTGTTGCCATTGATCAGTGAATTTAAACTGTTCACTTTGTACATAAAGCGACTTTCCTTTTACGCTAGTTACTGCCAATCGCCCGATTTGTTTGGATGGTGAGCGAACCCATACTTTTACAGAGAGTTTGTCTCCGACATGAATATCCTTTAGCTTGGTTGTAAAACCATACTTAAGACCACTTTTACTTAGTTCAATACCATATTTGCCTTCGTAGGCTGCGGCTTTTGATTGGCTAGGTCCACCATCAACTTTTTGGTCATTTAAGATGAAAAAATCCCCTTCTCTAGTTTCTGCATCTGCTAGAAGGGTATAATTTACTTCTTCTTTGTTCAATGTCCCCCAGATATATGAGAGGGCTAAACTTACCCCAAGTATTAATAAAGCAACGATTAATAGAGCGGCTCCTTTTTTGAAAAAAGTAGTTTTTGTTTGTTGCCTTTTTTGAGCTGAATTAGTTTTTATAATCATAGTTGTAATGTCTACAGGAGTAACACGTCTTATTGCGTTAACAAAATACCATTAACGTATTTGCTGTTTTTGGATAGGCGGAATGGCAAAAAACGAGTAATGCGTCGCAAATCCTTTTCATCTTCTCGTTCATATTTGAGTTCAACAATAACAACGGGATCTCTATGTACATACCGATTGAAATTAGGAGAATGGAGTAGGGAATGGAATCGTAAATTAGAATCAATGGTAATTCTAAATTTACCATCTTTAGTTCCCCAATAAGAACGCTCGTAAGAGTTTAATAAAGTAGCTTGTAATGTAAATTGTTGAGGAATTAATGTATTGACTTCTTTTTGAAGTGCTTTTATATTAGATAACTCAAAAGGAGGGAGGTCAAAAATAGTTTTTCCCCCTAACTCATTTTCTTTATATTTTACTTCTAATTTTGGAGTAACAATTTGTTTGATATCCGTACCATACCAGCGTGTACGATACTTTTTACGCACATTAATTCCTGCTAAGTTATCATTTAGACAAACCATATTGGGTGAATCAAAATAGATATTGTTAACGGTTCTATTGGGATACAGTTTATAAAAAGAAGCAGGATGCGATTTTATAATCTGTTTAATGTGTGGCATAGATAAATTCTCCACTCTATATTTTCGTTCAAAACGCATATCTTTATGAATTCGTAAGCAAGTAACCTAGAAGTGTACTAAATAGATTCCGACTTCATCTAAACGATTAAATCAGGCTGATCTACAATAGAAACAGTTGTATTTGGAGTAGAAGTAATAATTTGCTCTTGCATAGCAGTAATATTATCTAAGCTAGCTGCTTTACAAATAAAGGTAAGGTCTACACCTGATGGCATACGATCCATTCTTTTTAGCTCTACGTAGTCCATGTTTTCTCTTAGTATAGCAAGAAAAGCCTCAATGTTGGTTGTTTCAGAAGCAATATTGACATAAAGCATGTTCTGCTTAGCAAATTTGCTGCGATCTTGAATCTGGTAGTTGATAAAAAGTAGCACTAAAATGAAACCTACTGCAACACTTGCCAAAATAGGATAGTCAGCACCTGTTGCTAAACCAATAGCAATTACCAAAAACAAATAAATCAGTTCTTCAGGATCTTTAATTGCTGCTCTAAAACGAACAATAGATAAAGCGCCTACCAAACCTAACGAAAGTGCAATAGATGTTTTTATAATGGTAATAATAAGAACTGTCGTTAATGCTAAGGGAATGAAATTCGCTGCAAACTTTTGGCGGTTGGCAACAGCATTTCCAAATCGTATATAAAATTGACCAAGTAAGACACTTAAAACTGTAGCAACCACTAGGTTAAACAGGAAAGCGTATACATTGATAGAATTATTGAAATTTTCTAAAAGCAGTTCTAAATTCATATTCGGATAACGTAAGTTACTTAATGTGTATTACTAGATTAAGGACCTAGTAAACTATATCTGATATTTTAGCACAAATATACTCAAATAGTCTTAAGAGAACCAAGAAAAGATAGAATATATTAAGTTACTTTTAACAAAGTATGAACAAAGTATGAACAAAGTATAGAATACTTTCTTAAAATAGCCTTGAAGGATGTTTTAGGAATGGTCATCTTATTTTTTACTGTTCCTTAAAAGCAAAAAGCCATTCCAACCTATTTTATTTAGGTTAGAATGGCTTCGGAATGAAAAGTGTACTTAGGGAAGATTTATTTCAAACCTAATTCCGTTTTCATTAACTCTAGCATATCTCTAGAAGCATCAATGTATAATAGAAACTGACCTCCAGTATCTAAATCAATGATTGCTGTATATTTGTGTTTTTCTGCTACTTTTTTGATGCCAGCATTGACCTTTTCAAAAACAGGCTTCAATAATTCTTGGCGTTTGTCCTCTATTTCTTTACGAGCCGTAGCATAGTAATTTTGAATTTTGGTTTCCAAATTTCTTATTTCTTCGATACGAGATTCTTGTAAAATTTGAGCCATGCCCGCTTTGTCTTTTTCAAAATTCTGGATCTTAGCTTTTAGTTCGTTTTCTAAGGCCGTTCCGACGGCTTGTTTTTCTGCACTCATTTTGTCAATTGTACTTTGAACTGTTTGGGATTCAGGAAACAGTCCAACCAATTTGGAAGAGCTAAAAAAGCCAATTTTTTCTTGTTGTCCAAAAGCAGTAGTAGTCAAAAGAACGCTTGAAAATAAAAGAAGAAGTAAGTGTTTCATTGCATTGATTAGTTGGAAGTTGTTAACAAAATACTTGACAATAATATTCGTCGTTGAGCCATAAAGTTACAATAATTAAACGAATTATCTTAATGCCAGATTCAAATTAGTATAGGAAATGGTTTTGATTATAA
>CACVAQ010000144.1:0-5518 GCA_902727865.1 uncultured Aureispira sp.
CTTTTGAGTTGAATAATTACCGTACTTTTTTAATTGATTTAACGAATAGTTTGTAATTAACTCTGGTTGATTTGATTCAAAATGCAGTACAACAAACGCATACACACATAAAAAAAACTGCCTTCCAATTGCGGTCTGGAAGGCAGTTTTATGTTCTCGAACTTAGCAAATTAAAAATCAGTTTAACTTATAGGCAAAACGGTTTAAGGTGGTTATAAGAATGGGTTAGATGTTGTGTTGCGAGCTTCATAAAGTCGCAAACACCGTTTTAATTTGATGATTAAGGAATAAGTGTGAAAATAAGTGCGTCAACAAGGGCTTATTAGCTAAAAGCTCTTGTTTATCTTTAAAAGTAGACACCAGTTGTAATTTATACGGATAGATTTATCTGTAGAATATGGTGGATACTATTTTTTTATACAATTAAGCAGTCGCAGGTAGTTTTTGCTCTACTTTTAAGAGGGTACGGATGTTATAACCTGAAATTTGAAAGCTAGGTTCTTCCGTGGTATTATCAGAAGCCAAATTCAATTGTCTAATTTGGCTATTGCCATTCCACTGTACTTTCTGAACCCTTTTGATCATTACAATACCAGTAGTCGTAATAACCGCATAAAGTTCGTTCTCTTCTATACTCTCAAATGGTTCTAATTCTCTACAAATGACCATGTCTCCATTGGCAATTGTTGGTGCCATAGAATTTCCTTGAATGTAAAACGCTAGATTATTCATAACAAGAGGTTTTTTAAACAATGAAGTAAATAATTAAACATGACTGCTAGAAGGTTAAAGTCCTATCCCTGTTAATTTACGTTCTACTTTAAGTAGTTTTTGAACTTCATTAATGGTCAGCGTAAAAGGATCGTGCTCTAAGTAGTTATCAGAAATACATTTGATGCCTTGTAATTGGCGGTGTTTATTGAATATTTTCTGAATGCGTTTGACCATAACATTACCACTAGAAGTAACGATCGCATAAATTTCATTTTCAGTAATGCGCTCGTTAGAATCTAAAGAGCGACAAATGACCATATCGCCATCGGAAATAGTTGGGATCATAGATTCTCCTTTGATATAGAAGGCAATGTGTTCGCCTTGCATACCAGGAATGTAAAAATGCTCAGAATCGGCATGTACACCAATATCAACCGTACTACTTGCAAATGCAGAAATAGAAGAAAATACAATGTTTGTTCTATGTTTTGGGACATTGGTTTTTGTCAAAACATCATCTGATTTTGGAGAACCCGCAGAGGTTTCGTTGCTAGAAAAAGCGGCTTCTTCTGAAAGAAAAATAGTTCCCTTTCCTTCAAACATATAGGTCGGATTGACACTATAATGACTGACCAAGCGTTGGGCTTGTTGGTAAGTAATTGTTCTTGCATCACTGTCTTTTAGATAGGCTCTAATGATGTGACCATAACTTTTATTTCCCATTATTTTCTCTGCAAAACTAGACATTCCTTTCTCTCTAGAGCTCTTGACAACTTCCCCTTTCTCTACCAAATGTTGGAAGATAATTTTAAAACGTTGATTCAATAATTCCTTGTCTGTCATAGTTTTTTGTTTTAGTCAACAAATAAAAACAAACATTTTTGTTTTGTTGTTTGTTCTTGTATTGTTTATACGTCAAAGTAAAACAAAAAGTTTCAAACAAAACAATTTTATTTGTTTTTTTTTCAAAAAAAAGGGTTAAAACCCAAATTAAGGCCGCAATTATGGGTTTTAAGTATTAAATTAAGTACCAAAGAAACAGTTTGTTTGGTACGACTAGAATCAGAAGCCTAAGTAGACTAAATGCAGCGAAATCAAGAGTATAGGGGGGCAGGGAGCTAAAAAAACGAACTAAGAAGGCAGCTAAGTATTGTACTAATAACACCTTTAAATCAAAATTGAAACATGAAATTGCAACATTTTGTACTAATTATAATTTTGTGGAGCATTGCACTTGTTAGTAAAGGGCAAAATTGGGACTTGGCAAAAGATAAAAATGGAGTTAAAGTATATACTCGCAAAGTCGATGGTTGGGGAATTAAGGAGTATAAGGTTACGATGAATATAAAAACAAGTCCCTCTAAAATTATTGCAGCACTTAAAGACGTACCAGGTCGATACAAATGGGCCTATAATTCTATAGAAATAAGAGAAATTGAACGACCGAATCGGGAAGAAGTGGCGATATATAATAAGGTCGATGCGCCTTGGCCGGTGGCGGACCGAGATAATATTACTCGATTTAAGTTTTCTTATCCTAGCGCAACACTGACTAGAGTTGATATGACAGTGATTAAATCACATGCAAAAGCCCCTGTTTATGAGGGTATTGTTCGAATAGAGCGTTTGAAAGGGCATTGGTTGATTCGGGACAAAGGAAATGGCTGGACAGAAATTACGCAACAGTGTGTTGCAGAACCAGGAGGAAGCCTTCCCGATTGGCTGGCCAATTCAGCGGTGGTGGACAATCCTTATAATTCGATGTATAATTTGAAGCAATATATTGAGAACAATTAAATTTCTTGAATTTGCACGCCTCTACTAGACAGTTCATGACTTAATTGTTGTAAAGAGCCTTTATAAAAATCTTCCCCTTCCAATAATTCAAAAAGTTCATGTTCTGGATGCCCGTGGTCGTCCTCGTCTTCGTCTGGCGGGTCTTGCATATGGAGCCAATCACAGCGAAAGAGTTGTTGTTGTTTGGTGTTTTTAAGATGAATACACAACCATTGACGTTGATCTTTCTCTTGGGCATACTTTATTTCTATGGATTGAATAGATGTATACTCGAAGTGCTGTGTTCTTTGTCCTAAAAAAATACTGGGAGAAATAGTCAAACGATGCTCGTTGAGGCTAAAGTTGTGATTTGTGTAAGCCGAATGCATCAGAATGATTAGCACTAAAATAAAGGCAGTTAGCAATGCCCATTGCCAGGTAAAAAAATAATAAACTACTGCAACAACAGGAGCAGTTTTTAGAATAAGGTAGGTTAGAAAAACAGAAACGGTGCTTTTAAATTGAAGGGTGTTTTTCACAGTCTTGAATAAATAAACAAATTGGAATGAAGTAATAAAGCGCTACAAAATAACCTAACAAGGATCAAGCAACGATCAAGATTAGCTGCCCATAGAAAATTATTTTTTTCGTTCTGTTACATAATTTACTAAATCTTCTAGCGATTCCCTCGCCTCAGAATAGGGCAGTGTTCGCAAAATTTCGAAGGCTTCTGAGCGGTATTTGTACATCATTTGCCGAGTATACTCAATGCCAGGGCTCGCCAAAACAAAGTCGGTTACTTCTTTGATTTTTTTCGGATTGGTATTCTCATTTTTTACGATATTAATAATATAATTTCGCTGCGTTTTAGTAGTGGTATTGAGCGCATGAATAAGCGGTAAGGTCATTTTTTTCTCTTGAATGTCATTTCCTTGCGGTTTGCCTGCATCTCCATCTCCAAAATCAAACAAGTCGTCCCGAATTTGAAACGCAATACCAATTTTTTCGCCAAAATCACGCATTTTTTGAATCACCGTTTCATCAGAAGTCGTTGACGCAGCACCACTAGCACAGGCCGAAGCAATTAAGGAAGCCGTTTTTTTGCGTATAATTTTGAAATAGACTTCTTCTTTGATGTCTAATCGACGTGCTTTTTCAATTTGTAACAACTCTCCTTCGCTCATTTCTTGAACGGCATTAGAAGTGATTTTTAACAAATTGATGGCATTATTTTCAATCGAAAGCAATAGACCTTTAGATAGTAAATAGTCTCCAACTAAAACAGAAATTTTGTTTCCCCAAAGCGCATTCAAAGAGAAAAAACCTCGACGCTGCATCGAATCGTCTACCACATCATCGTGAATAAGTGTCGCCGTATGGAGCAATTCGACCAAGCTGGCCGCATGGTAGGTCAAATCGTTGACTTCGCCACAGACTTTAGCACTTAAAAAAATAAACATAGGACGCATTTGTTTGCCTTTGCGGCGAACAATGAAATTGGTAACCGTATCTAATAAAGGAACATCACTTTTCATCGCTTCTTTAAAGCGAATGTGAAACTCTTTTATTTCGGCATCAATAGGTGCTTGTATACTGGACAATGATTTTATCATGGACTATAAGTCAGATAGAACTAAGCCTATATTTGGTGAGTAGAAAACGAAAAATTTGATGCTTATAAAAGCAACGAACAACTAAGTATTAGAACACTTTTTCGTTCTATTAGTTTACAAAAATAATAAAAAAAATCTTAATTTTCAATTTTTATTGAAAATATAAAATCTTATGAATCTTCTCCTTCGAAAGGGCCTAGATTGTAGTCTTAAAGAATCGAAGAGTTTACTTGTTTTCTTATTGATTTTCAATATTTTGGGTCTTAATTTTGAGGCGACTGAAGTGTGGGTTTTTATAAAAAAAAAGGAAGTGTTTAATCAGCTAAAAAATAAAATCGACCAGTTACTAGAGTTATGAACCGTTTAATAATAGGAAGTATAAAAAGAAGGTGAAAAAAGAAAAAAAAGCTACCTTTAAGTAAGAAGTTTAGGTTCTTGGACAAATCGGGAGGAGTTGAAACCATCGGTTAACTTTTAACAGCTATGAATTGGGATATACCTTTTAAGTAGAACGTCGTATTCGTTTATTATCAAAAGAAAACAGACAACTTTCTACTTACTGTCTAATAAAAAAAGTGGTTTAAACGATTACCACAGGATTTGTCAAAGAACGGACGTTTACAACCTACTTAAGAATAAAACGAGATGAATCAGATAAAAAATCATTTGCTCCAAGGCAAAAATGGCAAAGCAATTCCAGTAGATGTTTATTGGGAAACGTCCGAAAAACCTTTGCCTATTCTTCTTTTTTCACATGGATTCAAAGGGTTTAAAGATTGGGGACATTGGGAACAGATTGCGAAAGCATTTGCAGCAGCAGGATACTGCTTTGTGAAGTTTAATTTTTCGCATAATGGAACGACACCTGATGATCTTTTAAATTTTGCGGACTTAGAAGCGTTCGGTCAAAATAATTACAGCAAAGAGCTAAGCGATTTGCAGACGGTTATTGACTGGCTTGCGGAAGCAAAAGAGTTGCCTCAGAAAAACAATTGGGATGTTAAAAATATCACTGCAATTGGACACAGTAGAGGAGGCCCTATTGCTTTGATTGCAGCCAAAGAAAATGCTTGTATTCAACAAGTTATTACTTGGGCCAGCGTGCAGGAGTTAAATTACGCTTGGCAAAAAGTAGCAGGGCAGTTGGAGACCTGGAAAAAAGAAGGCGTTTATTATGTGATGAATGGTCGAACCAAGCAAAATATGCCGCTTTATTATCAGCTATTTGAAGATTATCAAAATAATGCCGCTCGATTGTCTATTCAAAATACCTTGAAAGATTTTGATAAACCTTTCTTGATTTTGCATGGGAGTGCAGATCCTGCGGTGCCAGTAGATGCAGCAAGGTATTTGGCAAAGCATGCAACACAGGCAAAATTACATCTTATAGATGGCGCAAATCATGTATTTGGAGG
>CACVAQ010000144.1:5618-7092 GCA_902727865.1 uncultured Aureispira sp.
CTGATAATCAAGCGGATATAATTTAGCTGCGAAGTAATGTGAAATAGAGACATAAAAAATAATAAAAAGCCTTTTTGGGACTAAGTTTCTCAATAAAAAGCCTTATAATGGAGGACAATAAATAAGCCCCCGAAAGTTGTTTTAGGAATGAATTCTCCACAATCAATAGTTTTATCAAAAACTAGCCCAAAAATATAGGTCAATTTTTTGTTGAACTACATATAATTGGTAAATTTGTGTCGAACAAGCTGCCTATTATAACAACTTGAAAAAGAAATACTAATTTAATAGAAACTTACTTAAACTTAGCCCCTTAAATTAATTCATAGTTAATTTAAAGTAGTTTCAGAAACACTCAATCCTTTTTAGATAAGAATGAAAAATTTCTTCAGTTTTTTTACGCAAGAAATAGCTATAGATTTAGGGACTGCTAATACCCTCATTACTTCTGATGATGAAGTAATTGTTGATGAACCATCTATCGTTGCTGTCAATAGAAATACGAATGAAGTAATTGCTGTTGGTAAAAAAGCAATGATGATGCATGAAAAAACGCATCAAATGATTCGTACCATCCGTCCACTTAAAGATGGAGTTATCGCTGATTTTGAAGCCGCAGAACGTATGATTCAAGGAATGATTGACATGATTCCAAATCGACGTATGTTCTTTCGCAATATGTGTATGGTCATTTGCATTCCTTCTGGTATTACAGAAGTAGAAAAACGGGCCGTATTTGATTCCGCAGAACATGTGGGGTCTAGAGAAACTTATCTAATCCACGAACCAATGGCTGCTGCCTTGGGAATTGGCCTAGATGTGACCGAACCTATTGGAAATATGATTATTGATATTGGAGGGGGAACGACAGAAATTGCTGTTATTGCTTTGGCTGGAATCGTTTGTGACCAGTCGATTCGTACCGCAGGGGATGAGTTTACGGTTGACATTATGAACTACATGCGTCGCCAACACAACTTGTTGATTGGGGAACGTACTTCTGAGCAAATCAAAATCAATGTTGGAGCAGCTTTACATGAGTTAGAAGTACCGCCAGAAGATTATGCCGTTAATGGCCGTGATTTAATGACAGGTATTCCAAAACAAATTATGGTTTCTTACAATGAAATTAGCCATTGTTTAGACAAGTCAATTTCAAAAATAGAAGATGCGATTCTAAAAGCATTGGAAAATACACCACCAGAGCTTGCCGCAGATATTTACCAAACAGGTTTGTACTTAACTGGTGGAGGAGCCTTGTTGAGAGGGTTGGACAAGCGTATTGCTCAAAAAACTAAATTACCTGTACATGTAGCAGAAGATCCGCTTCGTGCAGTTGTTCGTGGTACTGGTATTGCCTTAAAAAATAGAGAGAAGTATTCTTTTTTGATTACACATAAAAATATGTAGGTAGGTAGTCAAAAGAAAGCGAGAAAATAGCCATTTTTTTGCAATTACTTTTGACTGTTCCTTA
>CACVAQ010000145.1 GCA_902727865.1 uncultured Aureispira sp.
TCAATTGGGTCTAAAATCTAACAGCGAAGCGATCTAGGATCTAAAAGCGAAGCGATCTAATCCTAGTTTTGGGTAGATTTAAGCTGTAAAATAGTAATTAATTATTTTTTGTCCTGTACTCAGTAATATGGTTTAATCGTCGTGAAATATCTCTTTTGCTTCTGCTACAAGATTAGGTAAAATATTTAGTATCCTTTATTTTTTATCGTAATTTTAGGTTTAGTAGACTTCGCTGCGCTGTTTTTTGTCGTCAGATAGCGTACCGTACTTAGCTAAGTATAGAGAGTAGGGACAGGAGCCGAAAAACAAACAAATAGATGAGTATAATATTAACGATTATTTTAGTTGGAGCAATTCAAGGTTTTATTTTATCTTTTTTCTTCTATATAAAAGGAAACCTCTTGACGAACAAGTTGTTTGGAAGTGTTTTACTGATTATTTCAACGGCATTACTTTTGGCGTATTTGCAGAATGTGATAGATTTTAAATCTTATCCATTTTTAATCAAACTCTCGATGCCTTTTTCGCTGATTTTTATGCCTTTATTGTTAATTTATCTACAAAAGTTAACGGGGCAGAAAAAAGTAAACTACCTTGTTTTTATGCCCGCCTTGGTCTTAATTGCCTATAATTTGCCCTTTTATTTTGGAAGTGAGGCCATGAAGATGGATTATTTTATTAGAAATGAGCAAAGTGGAAAGCCGCTAATGATTGAAAAATTAGAAGGTGTTTTTATTGAGTTTTGTGTCGTTGCTTTTAGTTTACAAGCGGTTTTTGAAGCAAAAAAATACAAACAAAACCTAAAAGCAATTTATTCCAATCCAGTGATGGGAAAAAGTAGTTGGGTGCAGTTTATAGCCTTTGTGATGTTGCTGCTTTCTTTCCTTGCTTTGCTATTGTCTGTTTTGGCTCTATTTACAGACAAAGTACCCGTAGAATTTAATTTTATAACAGCGATTGGTTCCACGATGGTTATCTATATAGTCGCCTATTATTTGTTATCTTACCCGCATGTTTTTACCAATGTTGTGTTGGCAAACCAAAGGATTGAAGACAGCAAAGCGATAGAGAAACGTAAAGCAGTTGAAGCCCCCAAGTCGCTTGACAAAAGTGGAACAGCTGAAAACGATAAAACGATTGAAGCAAGCAAGATCGTAGAGGATAAGAAAGAACTATTGTTGTTTGATTTGAAGGGGAAAATCATCGAATCGTTAGAATCCGAAAAATTATACCTAAAACCGAACCTCACCTTAAACGAATTAGCCAATACGTCGGGCGTTCCATCTTACCTAGTTTCTAAAGTAATTAATGAGCACTTGAAGACGAACTTTTTTGCCTTAATTAATGGCTACCGATTGCAACATGCTCAACAGCATTTATTACAAAAAAAGAAGAAAACAATTATTGAAATTGCCTACGAAGCGGGCTTTAATTCAAAGACTACTTTTTACGAAACGTTTAAAAAAGAGACGGGCGTTTCTCCCACACAATTTATCAAAGAGCATCAGAAAAGAACCAACTTAGAGGAGAAGTAATTTTTCCTGTAGAACAAAGCCTGTAGAACACATGCAAGATAAGGTCTCGTTTATGCCGACGAGACACGTCATGCCGTATAATATTAGTTCGGATACCTCAAAAACGCCTTTTATTCGCTTATGCGAACTTCCATTTCATTTTTTTTTTTTTGATTTGTGCTCACAAAAAAAAAGAATTATGCAAAAAACAATTTTAATAATATGCGCACTTGCTAGTATTATTTTACTTTCCTCTTGTGGCAAAGATCCATTAGAAGCAAATAATTTAGTCCCCGCAACAGTTGACGACGACAGTGCACTTCCAGCATTAGAAGTTAACAATACAAGACTACATTTGGAAACCTTTGGCGACCCAAACAATCAAGCCATAATTTTTCTGCACGGAGGGCCAGGAACGGGAGATTACCGAGCCTTTACAAGAATGTTGGAACGCTACGACGGTTATGCTCTAACCGATTCTTTCTTTGTCATTATGTACGATCAAAGAGGAGCAGGTTTATCTAGAAGATATGGCGATATTAATGCGGCTTACAGCAATTCTGTCCCTGAATTGTCGTTGGCAAATTATCTACAAGATTTGGAAGGCATCGTCGATCATTTTTCACCCAATCAAAAAATAATACTTTTTGGACATTCGTGGGGCGGTATGCACGCTATGATGTATGTCAATGCACATCCCGAAAAGGTGGCAGCGGTAATTCTCAGCGAACCTGGTTCTTTCAATGCAGCGATTGAAAATGAATTAGCGCTTGGCATTGCTTCAACCAATCTATTGGGAGAGGCAACAAATGATGTGTATTGGAGTCATCAAAACATCTCGCCTAATAATCATCAAATGTTAGACTATTCTTTTATGAATGGTTTTTACAATGGTCTTGGCCCAGATTATTATCACTTTAGTGAGACCGATTTGTTGCCAATTTTTAGGTTTGGTTCCGTGGCGAGTCTCAATGACTTGGGCGCAGATGGAATGGATGCTGATGGGGTGTATACCTTTGATTTTACGACTAATTTAAGCCAATTTACGACCAAAGTTCTTTTCATTAATGGTGATTTGAATGAAATCCTTACGCCTGAATTTCAAGATAAAAATAGAGCCTATTTGCCAAATTCAGAATTGAAGATGATTTATGGTGTTGGGCATGATTTAATTTGGATTAAGCCAGGAGAACACATTGAACTTGTAAAAAACTATTTAGATGAAGTCCTTTAAAAAAAATACAATGAGAACGATATTAGTACTGTTATTGTTGAACCTATTTTATAGTAATGCTACGATCGCACAAGAAGAGGTGCTTCGGTCTGGTATGCTTTCTAGCAATGAAAATTTAATTGGAATCACTACTGGGATGGATTACTCAATTCTGCCTTTAACCTTAAGCTACCAAAGAGGGATAGATGTAAATTTGAAGCATCCAATCCGTCTAGGCGCAGAATTTACGGTTCCAATGTTTGATTTTGATCTATTGGATTTTAGGTTTAA
The DNA here is from genome assembly GCA_902727865.1 of uncultured Aureispira sp. GTDB lineage: Bacteria > Bacteroidota > Bacteroidia > Chitinophagales > Saprospiraceae > Aureispira. Next base: position 3,019 of record CACVAQ010000145.1, read on the forward strand.
GGTTTTAAGTGAAGCGACGATTCTTAGAAAAAATAATTTTGAAATTAGAGGTGGAATGAATCTGACGCTTGTGCATACCAAGATGCAAACAGAGTCGATGACCTCTATTGGAGCTGATTTTGACCTATTTGTTGGATTTACGAATGACAAGTGGAATGTTGGTCTTAAGGCTAGGTATAATCAAGTAGTAACAACCTTCATCAAACACACGGACAAATACCGAGATAATGTTTTTGAAGGGGCCGTTGATGGCTGGTACAGAAGTACGGCTTCCAATTTAAGAATTGGTGTTTTACTCAACTATCGCATCAAGAAATTTGATATTCATATTGAGGGGGGAATATCAAGAACAGGAACCTTTCAAAGCTACTTATTTGTACCAACGATTTATGGACTTGTTGGCGTTAATTTTAGATTTTAGGTACTCAATTTCAGGTCGCTGTTTTTAGGCAAAAAGCTAAGATGCCTCAATGCTTGGACAGCGATCTGAACTCTAAAAAGGTTAAACGCAAGGCTTGATTTTATTAATTAGCATTTAAACGTAGCTTTCTACTGTTTCTAGATAGCCAAAGAACATTTTTTTTACCTTAGAAAGCAGCATGTAATTGTTTGTTTTCTAATCGGAATTCAAAAAAAAAATTGTACTGAGGAGAAAAAAACTCTAAATTTAGCTTTTAATGATTTTTAATATTTATATTGAATTATAATCTACTTTAACAATGAAAGCAACCCCCAAAAAGCTGTTAAAAAGAGATGAAATTCAAACAATATGAAAATCTAAAAAAGATTGAGTCAAGATGGGAATTAAAGAAATTAGTATAAAGAATTTCAAGGCTTTGGGCTTGTGTATACTAGGGACTGTTTTATCTGTTAGTTGTTCCGATATTTCAGAAAGCAGGAGCGATGAAATTACAAATTATCACCTTCTGAGAAGTGATTCGGAATTGGTGTCTAATACTTCAGAACAAACAGAAAATGAAAAATGGGTTCCTTACGAAAACCGAAAAGTGAAAGGTGCTTCAGGAACTGAAATTCACAGGGAAGATGGAAAAATTCGTCAAATTTTCACATCTGTTTCTAAAAGAACCTTAGAAAATAAAAAAACTAGAGATCAGTTATTTAGTGACTTTACAACGGTTTACAAAATTGAGCGCGGCGAAAGTATCTTTATTTTTGTATCGCCTAGTGCTGCACAGGATGCCTATCTGAATGATATTTATAATGGGAGAACTTGGAAATCGGATTACCTAGGGCGCTATCAAGTTGGTGCGGACCATTATATCAAATTACCCCATCTTGAAGAAGAAGAAGTCGTAGTCGATTTATCTGCACAGGCTCAGTTGCAGTTGGCTAATATGTGATTTTTTGACCAAGGTAGGGAAGTAGTGCTTCACTAACTCTCCGAGTTTGTACCTAACCCACTTCAAAGTAGGAGTAGCAATTTAGAATTTAATTGAAGATTATTTTTTAATATATTTTTTTGTTAGCTTAGTTTAAGCTGTCATATAAGCGCTTGTTTTATAGGACAAAACAAAAACTTAACCGTTCAAGGCATAAGCGGTTTCCACCATCTCTTTATAATGCCCCGCTTCAATCTGTAGTAATTCTTGATGAGAACCAATTTCTTTGACCTTTCCTTTTTCTAAGACCATAATTTTGTCTGCATGTTGAATGGTCGACAAGCGATGTGCAATAATAATAGACGTCCGTTTGGCAATTAATTTCTCAATAGCGTATTGAATAATGTTTTCCGTTTCTGGATCAATAGAAGAAGTCGCTTCGTCCAAAATAAGAATGTCAGGATTAAAGACTAAGGCACGAACAAAGGAGATCAATTGGCGTTGTCCCATAGACAAGGTAGCGCCCCGTTCCATAACTTGATAATCATAACCATTGGGGAGTTTTTCAATAAATGGATGCGCACCAATCATCTTAGCCGCTTCAATAACCTCGGCTCTAGTGATGTGCGGTGCTTTTAAGGTGATGTTGTCTAAGACCGAGCCAGAGAACAAAAAGACATCTTGTAACACAACAGCAATGCGACTACGCAAAGCAAAAAGTTCATATTCTTTGATACTTTCCCCATCTATAGTAATACTTCCTTTGTGGGTTTCGTAGAAGCGATTTAGGATGTTAATAATCGTAGACTTCCCTGCGCCAGTACTCCCAACAATCGCCATCGTTTCGCCTGCTTTAATATTAAAACTCACCCCATTCAAAATCCATTCTTCGATTTCTGTAACAGATTTATCTTGTTGATAAGAAAAGTGTACGTGATCAAAACGAATGTCTCCTTTTAAATGCGTCGGAACTAGCGTGCCCGAATTCTCAATTACATTGGTATTGTCCAAGACCGCAAAAATACGTTTGGCAACAATAAATCCCATTTGTAGGGTATTAAATTTGTCCGCTAGAATGCGAATAGGACGAAATAACATGCCAATATACAAAGGAAATGCAACCAAGACCCCAAGCGTAACCTCGCCAGAAATAACCCCTTTTGCACCATACCAAACCATCAAACCCAAAGACGTAGCCGATAAAAGTTCGACCGTCGGAAAGAAAATAGCGTAATAAAAAATAGAGTTGATGTTTGCTTTTGCGTATTTATTATTAATAGCCTTAAAATTGTTTAATTCCTGCTCTTCGGCATTAAAAATCTGAACAATACGCATCCCCGTGATGCGCTCCTGCAAAAAGGCATTCATCATAGACACTTGTGTTCGAACAACTTCGTACGCTTTTTTGACGGCTTCTTTGAACCAATAGGTGGCCAAAATAAGCAAAGGAATGGTGACCAAACAAACTAAGGTCACTTTCCAGCTCGTCCAAAGCATCATGCCCAACACAAACAACAGGGTTAAAATATCAGCAATAATGGTGATGAAACCTTGAGAAAAAACAGTATTGATCGTCTCTATATCATTAATCGTTCGAGTGGTAGAGGTTCCAATAGGCGTTTTGTCAAAATAAGAAAGGCGCAAACTATTGATGTGCTCAAAAACACGGGTTCTCAAATCTCGAATGACCGATTGTCCGAGCCAACTGGTTGAGTAAGAAAAAATGTAATATAAGACGCCTTGAAGTATTAAAGCGCCAAAGAGCAAACTAATCATAAAGAACAAACCTTCTCCATTGCCATTGATAATACAATCGTCTACGGTACGCTGGACCAAATAAGGGCGCAAAATAGAGATTGGAGCCAATATAATAGACAAGATGGCTGCCATGAAAAAGATCCCACGATAAGGCATCGCTAGACGAATAATCCGTTTAGCAAGCGGCCAGTCAGCGTATTCTTTGTTTGCTTTGCTCAATGATTTGTTGTTTTAAGTAGATGGACAAAATTAGTTTTTAAAAATTGGAGTATATTTTTTTTGCTAACGAGTTGTAAAACGTAGCTTTACCTTCGGTGCTACTTCGTGGTAGCGGGCTAAAGCGAGGCTTTCCAAGGAAGATAGCAGACAAAAGATGCCCTATTGTAGTGTTAATTATTTTTGTCTATCTACTTATGCTTGTTATAATAGCTAGTACTTAGCTGCGTTGCTATTCCGTGGTCGTGGGGTTTTAGTTTTTTAATAAAAAACTAAAAAATCATCTTATATGAGGTTGATTATCCGTTTATTAACATATTGACAGCTAAAGGTTATTGGTATAATAATCAGCTCAATACAATTTCTCTACGACGTGTTGAATAACTTAAAAGTGGTCTATAAATAAATCTAATGAACCAACTCGATAACTTCATCGTAAACACGTAAGCTCTTTAGAAGTTCAAAATCTGCTAAGTTTTTACACTTTATAATGAGGCCTTTGAAATTAGGGTTTTCATGTTGGTTGATAAAACTAGTGTGCAAGACTTCAATAATTTCCCATTGCCCAATCTCTAGACCGCTATCGAACGAAACCTTAATGAACATTCCATCGTCTACTTTCCCTGATTCTAATTCTCCTAAAAGAACAATTTTTAGTTTTTCTTTAAAACCATAGACTACCCGAATTTTGTATGTATTCGGTATTGCTTTATTTTTCTTTGCCATTTTAGGTTGTTTT
>CACVAQ010000146.1 GCA_902727865.1 uncultured Aureispira sp.
CTAAGAGCCTAAGCCCTGGTCTAAATCCTCCGTTTTAAATTGAAAAGTTTTGCGATGATAAGCTGTAGCGCCATGATTTAAGAGCGCTTGGCGATGTGCTTTGGTTGGATAACCTTTATTTTTTTTCCAGCCATACTCGGAATGTTCTTCGTGCAAAGCAAACATATAATCGTCTCGATATGTTTTTGCTAAAATAGAAGCCGCAGCAATCGACATATACTTGCCATCTCCCTTAACAATGCAATCGTGTGTTAATTTTTTATACGGCTTAAAACGGTTGCCATCAATTAACAAATGTTCTGGTGGCACCACCAATTGGTCAACGGCTCGATGCATCGCCAAAAAGGAAGCATTTAAGATATTAATGGCATCAATTTCAACTTGATCCACGATTCCAACCGCCCAGGCAATGGCTTCTTTTTCGATAATCGCCCGTAAGGCATATCGATCTTTTTCCTTTATTTTCTTAGAATCATTGAGCAAGGAGCATTCAAAATCGGCTGGCAAAATAACAGCAGCAGCATAAACGGCTCCCGCCAAACAACCTCGTCCAGCTTCATCACAACCTGCTTCAATTTTATCTTTATGTAAGTAATTTAGCAACAACTTATAATAGTTTTTTTAGAGCCAACAAATAACCATAGTGAAGCCCTTCATGTATATTGTTAAACCGAACCGTATCTTCTATAGAAGTCAAATGTACGCCCAAGCCAACAGTGTAAGGGGTGAAGGTTTTAAACATCCCTGCTTCCAGATCTTTTTCTAGTAAATCAACGGATTTTAGCAACATGTCTTTAATCCAATCCACCTCTTCTTGTGTCGCAGGCGATTCTGGTGCGCTTCCTTTTTTGTACTTTATTCCAATTGATTTATCAACATGAGGCGGCAAACCAGACAAGCCATAACACAACAATTGTTGTATCACTAAACAATGTCCAATATTCCATATAATATTATTGTTGTGGCTTTTTGGAATGTGATTGAGTTGTTCTAAAGTCAACGTATCTAACTCTTTCACTAATGTTGTTCGAACCTGTCGAAGCAATTGAATATCTTCTTTCATTATTTTTTATTTAACAAGAATAATTTCAGTTTTTGAAATAAAAGTTTCAACAAATCGAAAATTAAATAATTATAGCTAAAGTATGGTATCAGACACTTTCAAAGTGTCTGATACCATACTTAAACTTTTGTTGCACTGCACGCAATACCCTGTCATAAATTTCTAAAAAAGAGATCCTTGTGGACCTTCATTATTGTGTTTCGGAGCAATATCCAAATGCTCGTAGGCTTTAAGCGTTGCCTCTCTTCCTCTTGGCGTTCGTTTCAGATAGCCTTGTTGAATAAGATACGGTTCGTGGACCTCTTCTACCGTTCCAGCTTCCTCCCCTACTGCGGTCGCAATCGTTGTTAAGCCAACAGGACCGCCGTCAAAATTTTCGATAATTGTTCTCAGAATTTTATTATCCATTTCATCCAAACCACGATCATCAACATTCAGTGCGTCTAAACCATATTTTGCAATATTAGAATCAATCGTTCCATTGCCTTTAATTTGGGCAAAATCTCGCACCCGACGCAACAAAGCATTGGCGATACGAGGTGTCCCTCTACTCCTTCTGGCAATTTCTTCTGCACCATCTTGTGTGATAGGAACATTTAAAATATTAGCCGAGCGTTTGATAATATTTACCAAAGTTGCTATATCGTAATAATTCAGTAGACAAGTAATTCCAAAACGAGCACGCATTGGAGAAGTCAAAAGCCCCATTCGAGTCGTTGCGCCCACCAACGTAAATGGATTTAAAGCAATTTGTATCGTTCTAGCATTGGGTCCCGAATCAATCATAATATCAATTCGATAATCTTCCATTGCAGAATACAAGTATTCCTCTACGACGGTATTGAGTCGATGAATTTCATCTATAAACAAAACGTCGTTCTCTCCTAAATTGGTCAACAAACCTGCTAAATCGCCTGCTTTTTCTAAAACAGGACCTGAAGTCATTTTAATATCTGCCTCCAATTCATTCGCAACAATCAACGAAAGTGTTGTTTTGCCCAAGCCAGGAGGGCCATGCAATAAGACATGATCCAAGGCCTCTTCTCGCATCTTAGCCGCCTCAATGAATACCTTTAGGTTATCCACTAATTTTTTTTGCCCACTAAAATCATCCAACATCTTTGGACGCAGTGCTTTTTCCACCGCTATTTCGCTGTTGTCATAATTCTCATTAGTAGGATCTAAATGTTCATTTTTCATAGCCCAAATATACAAAAAAGCAAACAAATTGTTTTATTTTCTTCACAAAATATCCATCGCCATGAAACATTCTTAATACAAAAAAAAGAGGCTACTCAATGAGCAGCCTCCCACGCAATAGTTTTACCCTATATAAAACTACGTTCTTGAGTCGCGATATGCGAGCATGCAGGAGCCTCCTACGCTTCCGACATGCTCCTATACCTAATTAATATGATATGTTTTTAATTTTTTCTGTCCGTAAGAATGGATCATTAAACCAGGGTTTGTATTCATTTGAACAAAGCCAATCCCCTTCGCATAATAATTGTGCTGTTGAGACGCTTGAATAATGCTATCATTCTGAACCCATATATTGGACAAAATCCAATCGGCACAAGTAAACGTACCTGCCTCTACCGTAAGTAGTTCTTCTGTTAAACCTAATGAGGGCGTAATTGCGTAATAATTTCCCGTGTTTGTCACGGACGTATCTAGTGCTGGAGCGACAAAAGAAGGGTTTGCAGAGAACAACTTATCGCCTAAAGAATTCACTAGCTCATCGTTTTCATACCGAATATAGTCGATGACCAAAGCCCCCGTTTCTCTGGCACTTAATCGTTTATAATACAGTAGAGAATTAATGACTGTATCCTTTGTTATATAGGTACTATCGCCACTGTTTAGTACTAAATCCCATTCCATCTGAGGCTCATTTCTAGCATAAGATTCGTAGACCCAATAATTACCAATAGATAAAGGATAATAATCTTCTTGCGTTCCGATATCTTCCAATTTGGTTTTATCACAAGCCGAAAAACCGACCATTCCCATTCCTAGCATTAACAACAGTATCTTACTCATACACATTTCGGTTTAAAAGAGAGCCGCTACCAAACGGCTCTCCAAGGCAATTGTTTCGCTCATAGCAAAACAAGTTTTTACAATAAGTCGATCTACTAAACTCGTTTAGTGGTCGATTATTTTTTCTATTAAACCCTTTTATTAAAGTGGAAATATTATGAAGTAATAGTACCGAGCTGACTACACTTTGACTCTTACAAGCTTGTACCTAAGACTACTTATACACGTTCCCTCTCTCTCTTTAGAGTTATTGATTATTTTCTGAATTGTAAAAAATAAAATCGTGTAAAGTCTTTGCATATAAAAAGCGGTTACGTTTGTTGTTTTGTGTGAAAAGAGTTTTTCACATCGGAATACTAGCAATACGAAAGAAATACCCAATGTGCTGCTTTGCTTCTGATTTTTTTTGAAAAAAACTTTTTTTTTGAAAAAAGTTGTACTTTTGGAAACTACCGAGCGCAAACATTTATATAGGTGCATCTCTTTGTGAATAAGTATTCGGTATTTTAGATAATTTTTGTTCTTTAACCAATCCTATATTACGATTTTAAACGCCACATGAGTACCCCAAGTCCCTGCTGCCCCTGTAATATAAATACCACATCTAACCACACGTCCTAAACGAATCACATTAGACTGACTACCAAGTAAATAAACTAAAACCATCATCGTATTATCAAACAAATAATGAACCTAATACAAGATGGTTTTTATGTTAAAAAAAACTCAGAGAAACAGCGCAGTTAAATACGCCTAGCGTTCATGAACCAAAGCGAATGAACAAACGTAGTGAACGAATCCCCAAACCACGAACAATCAATGAAACGCTTCTAACCAAAGGGTATAAGCAGCAACGCAGCTAAGTACTGATCTATATGACTCTGTTAAAACCCCAAAGGTTTAGCGCAACTAAATCGTATGAGCGGTTTCTCTTTATATTTACAAAACACACACGAATGAAACATTTTTTCTACTTCACTACATTCTTACTATTAGGACTTTACGCCTGCACCCCTCCAACGACTACGGTCAACCTTACGCCTCCCTCTATGATAGAACCTACGATAGAATTAACAAAAGGCCTTTGGCGAGGCGTTTTAAACATAGGAAATGATGCCAATCCTTTAGAAATTCCATTTAATTTTGAAGTGGTCAACAATCAGAAAATTATTATTCATAATGGAGAGGAGCAAATTGAGGTGACAGACATCAATTACGATGAGAAAAACAATAGTTTCTCTATCAAAATGCCTGTTTTTGGTTCTGAATTTAAATTAGTCCATCATCAAGACAAATGGGAAGGTGAATGGCATAATTACAACAAGAAGGATTACAAAATCCCTTTCAAAGCAGTTCATAATAATCCAGTACGGTTTGAAGGAATCAGCCCTTCGAAGACCGCTGCTCAATTTAAAAAACGTTGGAAAGTTACCTTTAGCCCAGACACCGAAGACAGTTACCCTGCCATTGGTTTGTTTAAAGTCTTAGAGGATGGCACGGCAACAGGTACTTTTTTGACTCAAACGGGAGATTATCGTTATTTGGAAGGCGGCTTAAAGGGCAAGGAGTTGAGTCTTTCGTGTTTTGATGGTGCGCATGCCTTTTTATTTAAAGCAACTCTCGAAGAAGATGGGAGCTTAAAAGGAGATTTCTGGTCTGGAAAGCATTGGCAAGAGCCTTGGGTTGCAACGCCTAATACCTCTTTTGAATTGTTACCAATGGATAAATTGACCTATCTAAAAAAGGGTTACGATAAACTTGCCTTCCGTTTTCCAAGCATCAATGGCGATACCTTATCCTTAGAAGATAATCGCTTTCACGGCAAAGCTACCATTGTTCAAATTACGGGTTCTTGGTGTCCCAATTGCATGGACGAAACCCGCTTGTTGGTGGACCTTTATAAAAAATATAATCCGAAGGGTTTAGAAATCATTGCCATAGATTATGAAGCGACCGATGACTTTGAGGTATTTCAAAAAAATGTCACTCGCATAAAAGAGCATCTTGGGGTTGACTACCCTATCGTGTTTGGCGGACCGGCTAAAAAGTCCGAAGCCATCAAAACCTTACCCATGCTCAACCATATTATGTCCTATCCTACGGCTGTTTTTATTGATAAAAATAATAAAATAAGAGAAATTCATACTGGCTTTTCTGGCCCCGTTACAGGAGATCTATATCAACAGTATGTGGACAAAACGATTCTTTTAGTAGAAGAAATGATTGCCGAATAATAATTTTTCAAAAAAATAAAAAAGGCAATTTCAGTTCTTACTGAAATTGCCTTTTTATTCGTTTAAGTACCTATCTAATGAAACTCAACAAAGAGATTTTACAACTTGCTATCCCCAATATTATTAGCAACATTTCCGTTCCATTAATTAGCTCTGTAGATACAGGACTGATGGGGAGTTTGTCTGCGCTACACATTGGTGCGGTTGGTTTGGGTTCCATGATTTTTAATTTCATTTACTGGAATTTTAGTTTTTTAAGAATGGGCACGACAGGAATGACGGCCCAAGCGTATGGCAAAAACAATGCTGCTGCGATGGTACACACTTGGGGGCGCGCTTTAATTATTGCGCTCTTACTAAGTGGGCTAATTTTACTGCTTCAACAACCTTTGGCAACACTAGGTTTTTCGTTAATGAACGTTGCGAGTGACCAACATGAATTGGTGTCCACTTATTTTTATATCAGAATATGGGGCGCTCCTGCCAGCTTAGTTTTGGTGGTTATGATGGGTTGGTTTTTTGGCATGCAGAATCCAATTTATCCACTTATTCTAACCATTATCATCAACATTACCAACATCTTGGTTAGTTACATCTTGGTGCATCATTATCATTTAGGCGTTGCTGGTGTTGCTTACGGAACCGTCATTGCTCAATATTTGGGGGCTTTAAGTGCCTTGCTTTTATTTTTATTCAAATACAAATACCTCTTCAAAAGTTTTGAACGGTCGGTCTTGCTCGCTAGTCAAGAATTTTTAGGCTTTATTCGCATCAACAGCGATATTTTCCTACGTACGTTCTGTTTAACGATTGCCTTTGGGTTCTTTTATAGTCAATCGGCCGCAGCTGGTCCAGAAATCCTAGCGGTTAATACTATTTTAATGCAATTTCTAAATTGGATGTCTTTTGGAGTGGATGGCTTTGCCTATGCCGCAGAAAGTCTAGTGGGCAAATACACGGGTGCCAATCAACCTGCAACGACTCGAAAAACCATTCAACTATCCATGTATTGGGGCATGGCGCTAGCGGTTTGTTTTAGTTTAGTGTATGGTGTTTTTGGGGTTCATTTAGTGCATCTCTTTACCGATCAAGCCGCTATTGTTGAAGCCGCAAGTCCTTATCTTTGGTGGATGGTTTTATTGCCGATTGTAGGAACGCCTTGTTATATTTGGGATGGCATTTTTGTCGGTTTAACAGCCGTAAAAGCCATGCGAAACAGTATGGTTCTTGCTTTAATCGCTTACTTGGTTTCTTATTTAGTGCTGAGTTTTTATTATACTGATCCTGCTTTTTTGTCTAATATCCTTTGGCTGTCCTTAATCACCTTTTTAGTCGTCCGAGGGCTACTGCAATGGTTATTGTATAAACGAATGGGCTTAGATTTGAAATAAGGTTTTCTAAAATTCATTACTTCGTGGAGAAGTAATATTAGTTTATTGCATGAGTGCTTCGCTTTGATTATCAATAAGATAGCTTTGAACCATTAGTTCAACTAAAACATTAATAATCAACCTAATATGACATATTTTTTATGTTTTTTAGTAAAAAAAAAACTCGGAGAAGCAGCGAAGCTAACATAAGCGTAGCGCTCATGAACCGAACGGAGTGAGCTCACGAGCAAAGCGAGCTAACAAACGTAGTGAACTAATCCCACGAAGTATTAAAAATTATAACCACAAG
>CACVAQ010000147.1 GCA_902727865.1 uncultured Aureispira sp.
CGAGCTACACGCCCGATTCTTTAGTGAAATTAGCTTCGCTGCTACTTCGTGGTTGAGGCAAAAAGATTATTCAAATGTTCATCTTATTTTTTTACTGTTCCTTAGAAACAATTGACACAAGTATCTAAGCAAGACAACAAATTATTTAGAGCAGGCAATTTGAGGTAATAATAGACTCGTTGTCCTTCTCGCTTGTTTCCTAAAATTCCTTTCAATTTCATATTCGACAAATGGTGAGAGGTCAAGGATTGCTCACTATTGATCCGTTGGCATATTTCATTAACGGATAGTCGATCTTCATTATCTAGCAGTTGTAGAATAGACAATCGAATAGGATGTGCTACAGCTTTTAATATAGAGGCTGCAAATTCTAATTGATCTGGCGATAAAGAAGTTTTTTTCTCTATTTTAATCTCTTCTTTCATAAAAGTGAATTAAACGCAGGTTGTACCTAAAGGTGATGTGAATTGATCGTAGTTCGAGAATTTCAAGAGTATCTTGTTGCTAAAATTAAAGGGCAACAAAAGCTTTAAATGATTGATAATTAAATGTATAAAAACCACTAAAAGTTCTTAAATGGGATCTAAACGAACTAGATAATTGATTGATCGTAATGATTTAGTTTTCTACTGTCCCCGAAACACCAATTCAAAACGCTTATAAAGATACTTTTTTTTAGGCACTATCCAAAATATGAAAGACTTATCATAAATAAAGATGGGCAAACCTTAAATAAGGTTAGTTTGAAATAATAATTTCTACTCGACGCTTTTGATGTTTGGCAATGTCTCCATGAACAATACCACCACCTTCATGTGTGACCTGAGAAGAGTTTAAGCCTAAGCTAATCAAATAATCCGCAACCATTTTTGCTCGCTCTACAGATAAAGCAAGGTTAAAGTCTTGATTTCCAACATCATCTGCAAATCCTGTTACCTCTAGTTTAATGGTCGTTTTATCTTCGAATTGATTCACCATTCGCTCCAATTGTTCTTTTTGAATTTCAGTGATGTTGTACTTACCAGAATCAAAATAAACAGATAAATTCTTACGAACTTTTCTCTTATTCGGTATTTTAGCGGCTGTTTTAGTAGTATTGGGCACTAAAAACACTTCTATTTTTTTAGTTGGTTCATCTTTATTTCTTCTAAAATACTCTGCTCCTACAAAAGTTTGATATTCTTGATTCATTAAAATATAAGAATAAGAGTTGTTATTAGGCAAACAAACAAAGAAACGGCCATAAGCATCTGTTTTAAATTCTTGCTTTTCGGTTCCCGATTTCCCTATCTTGACTTTCACATTCTCAATCGGCTCTTTCGTTGCAGCGTCATAAACATAAGCATCCACCATGACATTTGTTTTTTCTGGAGCAATATCAGGGTGCATCGCAATGGTATAAATATCCAATCCTCCTAGTCCTCCTTCTTTTTGCGAAGCATAATAAGCAGTTGTGCCATCTGGGCTAATGACAATACCTGCTTCTCGAAAAGGGGTATTGACAGAATACCCAAGGTTGGCTGGTGTCGTCCACGTTTTATCTTCTTGCAAAACCGTTCTAAAGATATCTGCATCTCCAAAGCCAGGGTGTCCATTGGAAGAAAAATACAAAGTTAAACCATCTGGAGCAATATAAGGCGCTTCTTCATCTCCGTCCGTATTAATACCATCCATATTAACTGGCGGCTCCCAAAGCCCATCATCTGCTAAGGTACTCATCCACAAATCGGTTCCGCCTTTACCTCCTGTTCTATTAGAAGCAAAATACATTGTTTTTCCATCACAACTAATCGCAGGTTGAGAATCCCACATCTTACTATTCAAACCTAAAGAAGGTCGAACATCATCTACTACTGCAAAGTCATTTTGAGTATCAAAATCAGCTTCAAAGATATCGCAGCCTCCTTCTACATTTTCCCACCCGCAAGCAGAAAAATAAATCGTTCGGCCACAAACAGTCAATTTTGCCATTCCTTCATTTCTAGGCGTATTAATTGCTTTTGAGATAGAGCGCGCTTGTGCCCAACCACCACTAGCGGAAGGTTTACTCATCAAAATATTTTCGCCACCTCTATTTGAAGTAAAGATAAGCCAACGACCATCTCCTGTTAGTGTCGGTAGATACTCATCTGCCACAGAATTAATGTTGAGCCCCAAATTGATCGCATCTTCCTTCATTTCCGTCAAGTCTATCTTTCTTGCATACATACAACTCCTAATTTCTCGGTCCAAAGTCAGGTCATAAGCTAGTTGCACGGTTTGCTCATCTGCTTTGTAATCTCTAGAAGAAGCATTTTTATACAAATTAAATAAAGCTAATGCTCTATCGTACTTGTACCGCTTCATGTATGACTGTGCACATTCAAAATAAGCGGCCTTAGATAAACTTGGAGACAATTCAAACAATTTTTCGTAAGCAAGAGCAGACTCATCATACTTTCCTAACTTGGCATTGACAATCCCTAGTAAGCGATACGCAATAACAAAATTTTTCTTTTGCTTAAGCGCAGCTTCTAAAGCTGATTTTGCGGGAGCAAATTGCTGTCGATTAATTAACACTTCTGCATCTTGAAGCAACTGTTTAGCGCTCTTTGCTTTCGTAGTTCCAGGTTGAGCATATGCTTGCCCTAAGATAAAAATACAAGCAATTGTAAAAATGAATACCTTGTTCATAACTATAAAATCGTGAGTTGTTGAGTATCAATCTGGGTTATAATGGTCTTAAATATTCTACCATAATCTACTTAGTATCAATTTTTAATCCATTATAACTTAATGATTTGTTAAGGTCTTAAATCAAGAGTTTGTTGAGCCATTCATCCCAAGCTGCAAACGTTTAATTTTGAAGCTTCTACATCCCAACAAGCTCTAAACTATTTCCTTGGTATCCAACAAACTTCTTCTGCCTTTAATAATAGACCTACCAAACGGCTTAAAACAAATAAATAATCAGAAAGTCGATTTAAATATTGTATCACTACTGGTAACACAGGCTCGTTTTCATTTAGAGCAACCGTCATTCGTTCGGCTCTTCTGCAAACACAACGCGCTATATGGCAAAATGAAACGGCAGGATGTCCTCCTGGAAGAATAAAATGTTTCAATGCTGGTAATTGCTCTTCCATCCCATCTATTTTTAATTCCAAATAGCTTACATCTTTATCATGTAAATCAGGTGTTTTTAAATTATCTTTAGAAGGGTCGGTTGCCAAAATAGCTCCTAATGTAAACAGACGATCTTGAATTTCTTTTAGCACATCTCTTAGTGCTTCATCTTCTATATAATCTCGAATTAAACCAATATAGGAATTTAATTCATCTACCGTACCATAAGATTCTATTCTAATATGATTTTTAGGAACTCTTGCTCCTCCAAAAAGAGCTGTTGAGCCTTTGTCTCCTGTCTTTGTGTATACCTTAAATGCCATGTTTATGTTGTTTTAATCTTGTGTTTTTATCGGTTAGTTGACAACTCAAAAGCCAACTTACTTACTACTGAAATAGTAAAACCAAAGCCATAATAATAGGTGCCGGCAACAGCAGTCAAAGAACCTTTTTTTCTTTTCTACAAAATACACAATCTCCGCAATTTATAGATAGAATTGATTCAAATCTTCAATGCGTGATAGGTTTTAAATAGACCGTAGCAAGCTTACTGAGTTAATTGCAACTAGCTTCACGATGTTCTACTTCTATCCAAATTACACCCAAAACAAACGGACAAAATGAAGCCTTTCGACAAAAAAACCTTATTTCAAGCTCCAATGGTGTAAACCTTTAGGGTATTTTTTTTGCAACTGATCTATAACAATTTGATAATGTTCGGGATTATTAATAAAATCTAAACCTTCTACATTTAGAATCAAAATAGATAAATCGTGTTCGGTCATTCTAAAAAAATCAAAATAAGCTTGTTGAATTTTTAATAAATAGGCTGCACTAATGTCTTGTTCATAATCTCGTCCTCTTTTGGAAATATTCGATAACAAATCGTCTACCGAACGATGTAGATAAACCAATAAATGAGGCTTAGGAAAAGAGGCATTTAGCGTGTGAAACAAGCGTTGAAACAAACGCAACTCCTCGTCTACCAAATTTTGCCCTGCAAACAAAAGTGTCTTAGAGAAAATATAATCTGATACGACATACTCTTGAAATAGGTTTCCTTTTAGCAACAAGTCTTGCAATTGTTTATGGCGTTCTGTCATAAAAAACAACTCGACTGGAAAAGCATACCGGTCAGGGTTTTTATAAAAAAGTGGCAAAAAAGGGTTGTCTGAAAATTCTTCTAAAATAAGCCGTGCGTTCAAATCGTCGGACAACAACTTACTCAGAGACGTTTTTCCAGCTCCAATATTCCCTTCTATAACAATGTAATTTCCGTTGGCTACCTCTAGTAGCGTACTTTCCGTCATAACAATTAATCTGCAAGTTCCAATAATACAGCAGACGTATCATCTGTGCAAATTTCTAACAATTCTTGAATCGTTTTATCCAATACAGGGTGCCTCCATTCCTTTGCAATCTCGCACAAGGGTTTTAAAACAAAATTCCGTTCTTGTAACAATGGATGTGGGATTTTTAAGTCCTTTTCCTGAATCACTAAGGCGTTAAAAAACAAAATATCGATGTCGATGACCCTTGGCTCCCATTTGAGCCCACGTACACGGCCCATTTTTTGCTCCATAACGTGGCATTTGTGCAATAAAACAGCGGGCTCTAAAGACGTTTTGACACAAAGAACTTGATTGTAATAATTTTCTTGACCCTCTACCCCCCAAGGTTCCGTTTCGTAAATATTAGATTCCTTTGAGACAATTCCAACATTTCGACTAATCAAGCTGTGTACTAATTCTAGATTAGCCACTCGATTGCCCATATTGGTTCCGATGGATAAGTATACTGTATTCATTTATAGTTGGTCTAATACGTCTAATATATTTTTATAAATTGGTTGCTTGCTCTTCAATTCATCTACTCCCATCCAAACTGCTAAATCAATATCTTCTTCTTTCTGTGGCGTCAACAAAGTCTCCGTAGTCGTCATCTTATACCAAGTAGACCACTTTAGAATACGTTTTCCACTCTTCGTTTTATACGTATGATAGGTATCACAAATAAAATCGCCTAAATTTAACGTTTGTACGCCTGTCTCTTCTTGAACTTCTCGAACAGCCGTTTCCTCTATAGATTCACCTTCTTCTTCTTTTCCTTTTGGCAAATCCCAGTATCCCATTCTATGGATTGCTAAGACTTCGTTCTTTTCATTAAAAACGACCCCGCCGCCTGCTCGATGTACTTTATACATCGTAAAAAAGTCTTCTTTCAATTGTGCTAAGTCTTCTGAAACCACAAGAATAGAATCGTAATTTTTTGTTCCTTTCTCCAGATTATCAGCAACTTGGTGCAACTGTTTTCGACGTTTGAGTGTATGATGAACCACCATATCTCTTATATTTCCTGTCTTGTATTGATTCGCTTCTTCTTTAGATACTAATAAAACAGGGATCTTCCCGATATATATTTTGTACATTTGTGTTCTTTTAAGTTGTCTAGCAAATATACTATAAATCTTAGTTTCAAACGATTCAAAAAGGAGGATATACAACAATTTTTAAGATTATCAATTGTAAATAATTCGCTTAGAACACATTAGCTGTATGAACAAAATAGTAGAGAAACGTCTATTGGCTTTATTAAATCGTAGAAAAGCTCAAAAAGCGTTTAGAAGATTAGAGGACTCCTCGCATTTAATTGATTTTTGCTCGAATGATTATTTGAGTTTGGCGCGCTCTTCTGAATTACAGAAAAGTATAGAAGAACAATCTCTAAATCAACCATTAGGTGCAACAGGATCAAGGTTATTATCTGGGCACTATAATTTATTAGATACTTTGGAGGAAAAACTAGCTCAATTTCACCAAGCCGAAGCTGCTTTGGTTTTTAACGCTGGTTACAATGCTAATTTAGGGATTATTAGTGCTATAGCTAGACGATCTGATTTAATTTTGCACGATGAATTCATCCATGCTAGCATACATGATGGGATACGATTGAGTGCAGCGACTAGCCAGTCTTTTGGACACAATAACATAGCGGAATTAGAAACTTTATTAATTAAAAATTCTCAAAAAACTATTTTTGTTCTAGTGGAATCGATCTACTCTATGGATGGGGATGCCGCTCCGTTGCGGTCAATTCAGAAGCTTTGTCAAAAACATGATGCTAATTTAATTGTAGACGAAGCACACAGTACAGGAATTTATGGAAAAAATGGCGCTGGACTTTGTGTAGAATTAGGGATTGAAAAAACAATTTTTGCTAGGATTCATACCTTTGGAAAAGCAATAGGAACCCATGGCGCAGCCGTTCTTGGCTCTCAAATACTAAAGGATTATCTAATCAACTACGCTCGTCCTTTAATTTATACGACCGCACTTAGTCCACATACCACACAGAGTAGCCTTGCCGCTTACCAATTATTAGAAAAAAAGGGCGCCCTTTATATTCAAGAATTGAGGGAACGGATTGCCTATTTTCAAGCATCCATCTGCAAGCAAACTAAATATACCTACATCAAAAGTGCCAGCCCTATTCAATGCCTCATCGTTCCAGGAAATGAAGCCGTGACCCAATTAAGTGCCTTATTACAAAAAGAAGGTTATGATGTTCGGCCAATTCGAACCCCTACTGTTCCTGCTGGAAAAGAACGCATTCGAATTTGCCTACATCGTCATAATTCATTCAAAGAGATTGAACAGTTAATTCAATTAATAAATAAATAAAACTGGTTCTTTGACAACTCTTCTCACGCAGTAACCACGTAGTAGCAGCGTAGCTAATCGGGTGGAGTTGAAACCATAGGCTAACTTTTAACCGCTATGAATTAGGATATACCTTTTAAGTAGAAAGTCGTATTCGTTTATTATCAAAAAAATAGACGAATACGACTTAAAAGGTACGAGGCATACCGTCTAA
>CACVAQ010000148.1:0-1992 GCA_902727865.1 uncultured Aureispira sp.
AAAGCGCTTAGTCCTGTTTTTTTATTGTTCAGACGTACATTTAGCTCTTGATTATAGATGAACAGTTGCCTAATATTTTTATGAAAAAAACTACATTGCTTATGAAGCAGAAAATAGGATCAGGGACAAGTTGGGAAAAAACGATTGGCTATAGCCGAGCTGTTCGAGTGGGGAATAGGATTGAAGTTGCTGGAACAACGGCTATGGATGGAGATCAATTAGTTGGTCTAGATGATGCTTATGCTCAAACAAAATTTATTTTTGAAAAAATTGAACGCGCCCTAAAAGAGTTAGGGGCATCGCTGCAAGATGTCGTTCGAACAAGGATGTATGTTACGAATATAGAAGAGTGGGAAGAAATTGGTCGAGCACATGGTCTTTTTTTTAAAGACATTCAACCCGCAGCGACCATGGTGGAAATTAGCCGCTTAATACAGCCTAATCTTAAAGTAGAAATAGAAGTTTCTGCCATATTAATGTCAGAATAGTAATTTAGAAGATTAAATAAGTATTCAAATTGATATTCCATGATAGAATCGAAAAGAATTTTGTATATTTTGGAAGAGAAGCAATTATTTTGATTAGAATAAATTTAAATAAGGTTTGCTTCTATGGAACTGACATAAAAATGACAAGATAAATGCATATTTTCTTGTACTTTTATGTTCTACAGTTATAAAGAATAAGAGAACCAAGAAGACTAAATTGAACAAAAGATTAACCTCCGTACTTTACTACATACATGGACATACTAAGTAGTTATAAAATAGTAACTATCACTCACAAAAGTACATCGCTTAAAAATATAGGTAACTTTGTCTTGCCGAATTTAGATAGTGAATGTGCGCTGCAAGAAAAATTAAAAACCATTCAAGAAATACTTGGAATGGATGAATTATTATATCTAGCTACCTGTAATCGTGTCTTATTTTTCTTCTCTTCCACAGCAGCTTTAACGGATTGTTTTTTAGAAAAATTTGAATCGGTTGTTTATCCTGATTTAAAGGCGACAATTAAATTAAAAGATTCTGCAAGTGTCTATTCTGGCAAGGCAGCAATTACGCATTTATTAGAAGTAGCGTCTTCTGTTGATTCTTTAGTGATTGGAGAACGAGAAATTTTAAGACAACTAAGAGAAGCTTATCACCGTTGCAGCAAAGTTGGCGCAACAGGTGATTCTATTCGTATGGCGGTTCAATTGGCCGTAGAATCGGCTAAAAAAGTCTACTCTACGACAAGAATTGGTCAAAAGGCCGTGTCGGTTGTTTCTTTAGCAATCCGACAATTATTAGCTAAAAACCCTCCTCGTGATGCTCGTGTTTTAATTGTTGGGGCAGGGCAAACGAATACCTTAGTAGGTAAGTTTTTATTAAAATATGGTTTTCAAAACTGTACCGTATTTAATCGCTCGGAACCGAATGCAATCGCTTTGGCTGCCATGCTCGGAAAGGGCGGGGCATACACGCTAGACAAACTACCAACGTACGATAAAGGCTTTGATATTTTAATTGCCTGTACAGGAGCAACAGAAGCGATTATTACCCCTGAATTATACAAAAAAATAGTACAAGGCGAAACAGATGAAAAAATTCTGATTGACTTGTCTATTCCTAATAATATTGATGCACTGATTGCAGAAAACTACAACACAACTTATATCGAAATTGACGGCTTAAAAGAGTTGGTTAGTGAGAATCTTGCCTTTAGAGAAAAAGAAGTGATTAATGTTCAAGCAATTATAAAAGAACGGGTTACTGAATTTAGAAAAATTTATAAAGGAAGACAAGTAGAACTTGCTCTGAGAGAAGTGCCCACACAAATTAAAGCAATTCGTCAACATGCCTTAACTTCTGTTTTTAAGAACGAAGTTTCTTCCTTGGATGATGAGGTGCAAGAGTTGATTGATCGAATGATGATGTACATGGAAAAGCGTTGTATTGCGATTCCAATTCAAGCAGCAAAGGAGCATTTGGCGGGAGTGATTTCTACTAA
>CACVAQ010000148.1:2092-6935 GCA_902727865.1 uncultured Aureispira sp.
TAAGTTTTAACCTGTATTATTCCCACTCAATTGTCGCAGGAGGTTTAGAGGTGATGTCATAAACGATACGATTCACATGATCTACTTCGTTCACAATACGAGTAGAAATAGCCTCTAAGGTAGGATAAGGAATTCTAGCCCAATCAGCTGTCATTCCATCCAAACTAGTCACCCCACGCAAACCAATCGTGTAGCTGTACGTCCGTTCGTCGCCCATGACACCGACCGTTTTAATCCCTGTTAGAACGGCAAAATATTGCCAAATTTCTTTTGCCAAACCTGCTTTTCTAATTTCTTCTCGGTAAATCCAATCGGCTTCCCGCAAGATGCTCAATTTGTCTTCGGTAATGTCTCCAATGATCCGAATGGCCAAACCAGGTCCAGGAAAAGGTTGACGGTCAACCACATGATCTGGTAAGCCTAATTCACGCCCTAGTTCCCGTACTTCATCTTTAAACAAATCACGCAAGGGCTCAATAATCCCTGTGAAAGACATATCTTCTGGAAGCCCACCGACATTGTGATGACTTTTGATAACAGCAGCATGTTCGCTACCACTTTCAATGACATCAGGATAAATCGTTCCTTGTACTAATAATTCGACCCCATCTAACTTTTCTGCTTCTTCTTCAAAGACACGGATAAAGGTTTCCCCAATGTTTTTACGCTTAGCTTCTGGATCAGTAATACCAGCTAATTTCCCCAAAAACAATTCCTGTGCATTGACACGAATCAAGTTCAAATCAAATTGTTCTGTAAACACTTTTTCAACCATATCGCCTTCATCCTTACGCAACAAGCCGTTATCAACAAAGATACAAGTCAATTGATGTCCAACCGCTTTGTGTACCAACATGGCTGCTACCGAAGAATCAACGCCTCCAGATAAAGCACAAAGCACCTTGCGATCTCCAATTTCATTTTTTAGTCTTTGGATGGCATTGTCTACAAAATTACTCATGACCCAATCGCCTTGACAAGCACAAATTTCAAACAAAAAATTCTGCAACATTTGCATGCCTTCAGTAGTATGAACAACTTCAGGATGGTATTGGAAACCATAAATTTTGTTCGTGTCATTGGCAAAGGCAGCAATCGAACAATGATTGGTTTGGGCAATGATCTTATACTTGTCACTAGGTAATTTAGTGATTTGATAGGTGTGGCTCATCCAACAAACAGTGTCTTGATTGACCTCTTTGTAGATAGGATGTGCGCTGGCCACATTTAACTCTTTTTTTCCATACTCCCGATGCGCTGCCGCTTCTAATGTTCCACCCAAAAGGTGTGCTATTAATTGTGCTCCATAGCAGATGCCTAGAATAGGAATCCCCAACTCAAATATTTTTGGATCGACAGAAGGTGCATCGGCTTCATAAGCAATACTAGGCCCACCTGTGAAAATAATTCCTTTAGGATTTTTAGCAACAATTGTCGCTAAATCAGCACTGTGAGGAAGGACTTCACAATATACTTTTGAATCTCGGACACGTCTAGCAATCAGTTGATTGTATTGTCCACCAAAATCTAAGACCAGAATTAACTCGTGGTTATTCATTTTTTTTTAATTATGACAATGACTTGTTGAAATAGCAACAAATTCAAGATGATGAATAAAGGAATTTTAACATTAATTATTTTCGTTCTTTGACAAATCGTGTGGTAATAGTTTAAACCACTTTTTTTTATTAGACAGTATGCCTCGTACCTTTTAAGTAGAAAGTCATCTATTTTCTTTTGATAATAAACGAATACGACGTTCTACTTATACCCCAATTCATAGCTGTTAAAAGTTAGCCTATGGTTTCAACTCCACACGATTTGTCAAAGAACCATTATTTTTTTTCATCTACTTATTACCAATAAAAACGGGCAAAGAACCACAAAAACTATTGAACACTGTAGTTCGGAGCTTCTTTCGTAATGTAAATATCATGCGGATGACTTTCTTTTAATCCAGCCCCCGTAATACGTATAAAACGAGCTGTTTCGTGTAATACTTCGATGTCTTTTGCCCCACAATAGCCCATGCCTTGCTGTACGCCACCGACTAATTGGAACAAAGTATCCGCCACTTCTCCTTTGTAAGCAACACGCCCTTCAACGCCTTCTGGAACCAATTTCTTGGCTTCTGTTTTTCCTTCTTGAAAATAACGATCTTTGCTCCCTTGTTGCATCGCACCAATAGAACCCATACCTCGGTAGACCTTAAATTTACGCCCTTGGTAGAGTTCCATCGCACCAGGACTCTCTTTACAGCCTGCTAAAATGCTACCCATCATACAAGTATGCGCACCAACTGCCAAGGCTTTAATTACGTCACCAGAGTATTTTAAACCACCATCTGCAATGACAGGAACACCATAAGGTTTGGCTGCTTCGGCGCAGTCTGCAATCGCTGTAATTTGAGGAACTCCAACCCCTGCAACGATACGAGTGGTACAAATAGACCCAGGACCAATTCCAATTTTAACCGCATCTGCACCCGCTTCAATTAAAGCAACCGTTGCTTCAGCTGTGGCAACATTACCAGCAATAATATCCACTTTGGGATAGGCGGCCTTGATGTTTTTGAGATGGTCAATAACGCCTTTGGAATGCCCATGAGCCGTATCAACGACCAATACATCTACGCCAGCTTGAACCAATACTTCGACTCGTTCAAGCGTATCTTTGGAGGTGCCAATAGCCGCAGCAACCAACAAACGGCCTTTTTCATCTTTGGCTGCATCTGGAAATTGAATCGCCTTTTCAATATCTTTGATGGTAATTAAACCACTTAATTTAAAATCGGCATCGACCAAAGGCAACTTCTCGATACGGTGTTTTTGTAAAATAGCCTTAGAAGCTTCTAGCGTTGTGCCGACTGGAGCCGTAACTAAACCCTCTCTAGTCATCACTTCGTCTATTTTACGATTGTGGTTGGTTTCAAAACGGAGATCTCTATTGGTCAAAATACCAACTAAAGTACCGTCTTCATTCGTAATGGGAACGCCTGAAATTTTGTACTTCGTCATCAATGCTTCTGCCTCATAAACATAATGATCGGCAGATAAATAGATTGGTTTTGAAATAACAAAATTTTGAGAACGTTTGACTTTCGTCACCTCTTCTGCTTGTTCCTGAATGGACATATTCTTGTGAATAACGCCAATTCCACCATTTCTTGCCATGGCAATCGCCATTTCTGCTTCAGTTACTGTGTCCATGCCAGCACTAATCAAGGGCATGTTAAGCCATATATTTTTGGTTAAACGGGTCCGCAAAGAGGTTTCATGGGGTAAAACTTCGGAATAGTTGGGGATGAGTAGAACGTCATCGAAGGTGAGCCCTTCTTTTAGCAACTTTTTCATCTTGGAAAGTTAAATGGTTTGGAAAAAATTGCGAGCAAATCTACACGCTTATTTTGTTAATCCCAAATATACAGGATTTAAAGTGTATTTTAAATGCTAATTAAAATGAAAAATAGAATCTTAGATGGATGAAATGAATAGAATTTACACTTTTTTAAGTAGGTTATGGTCTTGTTAATTAGGTGTTTATGTGTTTTTTTGGAAACTTTGGCAAGGGGTGGGATTATTTATTGGGGACGATTATTTGTTTTAATTATAAAAATGCTACCTTTGCACTTCAATTCAGGGAGTTCAAGAAAAAAGAGTTAGGCAGAGCCTATAGTTTCAACCATTTCACTTTTTTTCATAACATTAATCAATGTCCAATCAAAAGAAAAGTGGCCTCGATATCGACCTTGGAAACCTTTGTTCCAAAGATGCATTCGGCTGGGCTAAAAAGACCTTCTCCAATAGAACCAACAAAGCTGGAGCTGCTGCGTTAAAAGTAGACGGTGTTTTTTCGAATATGCTTCAATTTGCGGATCAGCGCATTGGCATTGCTTCGGATGGGATTGGTACCAAAATAGAACTAGCAGAACGCACTGGTATCTATGATACTTTAGGCTTTGATTTAGTCGCAATGGTTGCCGATGATCTGGCAACTGCGGGGTTTGAGCCAACCAATATTTCCAATATTATAGATGTAAACAAACTAGATAGAGCAGTCATCAATGATTTGATGAAAGGGCTTGCAGAAGCTTGCGATTATTCTGGTATGAGCATTTCTGGTGGCGAAATTGCCGAGTTAGGAAATCGCATTAGCGGATACGGTGCAGGAATGCACTTTAATTGGTGTTCTACAGCAATTGGAGTCTTGCCAAAGGAATTAGAAAAACCTTTTGACGGTACTGCCGTACAAGTAGGCGATAAAGTAATTGCGCTAAAAGCAGATGGTTTTCGTAGCAACGGATTTTCTTTGATTCGTAAAGTTATGGAAGCGAGTTTTGGAGATGCTTGGCACAATGAAATTTACGAAGAAGGGAAAACCTGGGGAGAAGCCCTCTTGACACCTTCTTTAATTTTTACGCCTGTTATTACCAAAATGATTCACTTAGGTGTTCAGCTTTCTGGAATCGCACACATTACAGGAGGTGGTATTATTGATAATTTTCAACGGGTCTTAAAGGCAAATGATGTCGGAGCAGATTTAGATTGTTTGTTTGAACCATTACCAATCATGAAACGATTGATGGATTTAGGCAACGTAAACGCTCAGGATGCTTATTTATACTGGAATATGGGCAACGGAATGTTGTTGGTAGCAGAAGAAACTCAAGTGGATCAAATATTAGAAACAACCAAAGCGATGGGCTATGAAGCACAGGTCGCTGGAACGATTACCGCAGAGCGAAAAATTACGCTGAAAACGGGAAAGTCCGAATTAGAAGGAACGTACTAAAATAACGAAGAAGACTGTCTGGAAAAGACGGTCTTTTTTATTTACATTACTT
>CACVAQ010000149.1 GCA_902727865.1 uncultured Aureispira sp.
CTGATAATCAAACTAATACGATTTTTCAACGGAGTAATGATTTATCTAAGTGTGTCGAAAACAAGCCTACAAAGCAAAAGCCCCACACTTTTTATGTGTGGGGCTTTTGCTTTATGTTTTTTCTTCTAGATCAATCAACTACAGTTCATGCTTTCTTTTTAATATAGGTCAAATCATTCTTTAACTTTGAACATTCTAACTCTATCGTTGGAAAGACAAAAGAATATATAGTGCCTCCATTAGCATGTTTTTTTTTCTCAAAAATAGATTTGAAATAAACTATAATAATATCTAAGGCTTTCATAGATTGAGCCAAATGCTGATCCCTTATAATAGCAGGTTTCGGAGATGGATTCCCTCCATGAGTCATATATCTAGCTCGTCTTGATAATCTTTCTAATTTAATATATTGATAATAAGGCTCTTCATCAATTTTTGCTATTGATGTTGGATTGGTAGGGTCTAAAATTCCTTGAACCTCTTTATGATTTCTATATTGTACTCCAAACCCTGCTAAATGTGCATTAATCAAATGTAAACCAGTATAATAACATACTGTGACTTGCCAATCAATTGAATTTGGGATTTTTGAATTTATCTGTTCTAAAAATTCAAAATTATCTCTGGCTTTCTCTACGTGATTTACGAAACTTGGCATCAGTCTAGCTTTTTTAAGAACGTAATTCAGATAGATCGAATAGATCAAATCCTTCAGGAATCTCTATATTATCAGACGCTTCTACTACCATCAAATTAAAGTAATATCCCAAATTTTGAATCTTAGTATTAAAATTTGCTGTTGCCAATGTAATGTCTCGTTCAGCCAATTCATCCTCATCTTCTAGCTCAACCCATACATCAACATCTAATAATAAATTATCATTAATTCTTAATGCTACTTTAATGAAATTATCAATAGAATCTAACTTACTTATTGTATGTATATAAGAATTTATCGCTAGTCTCAAGAAGCGTGCATCTAGTTCACTTTTCTGACCGAGTACAAAATTTTGAGCATCAGTTTTATTTTTTCTTGCTTGATGTACTTTTTCCCAAAATTCAAACTTAGCTTTAGATAGAGTTCCTTCCATCATACAAAATTTATCATCGTTAATCTCACTCATAAATTCCTCTAGTGAATTGATAATGTTTTGTACTTTAGAATTTTTATCAGTTTCTATATGATTTTGTGCATTCATCCTATTGAAATTTTATTCACAAAAAATGTGTAATCCCATCTATTATAACGTTTTTTTAATAAAAAAGTTGCTTTTAAACAAAAAAATGATGCTAATAACAAAAATCATTTAAAACATGATGGTAAGATTTACAAACCTGTACGACCTATTTAAAATTCACCTTTCAATATAAACTCAGAGTTTAGATATATTACTTCTCATAAGCCTCCTCCAACTCAATTTTATTTTATCACAACTAAAGCGTACCTTTGTGGCACAAAACAAGAATTTACTTTTTTTTTTCAAAAAAAAATAATTGAATTATGTTCTTACAAATGTTCAAATCAAAAATTCACTGTGCAACCATTACCGAAGCCAACCTTAATTATGTTGGTAGCATTACGATTGATGAAGATTTAATGCAGGCGGCTAATATATTTGAAGGAGAGCGTGTACAGATCGTTAACAACAACAATGGGGAACGCTTAGAAACCTATGTTATAAAAGGAGAACGAGGAACTGGAATCATTTGTTTGAATGGTGCTGCGGCTCGTAAGTGTCAAGTCGGTGATATTGTGATCATTATTGGATATGCATTTTTGACGCCTGAAGAAGCCAAAAATTTTGAACCAACAATTGTTTTTCCTGATGCAAAAAATGCACTAAACTAAGTCCGCTGTAACAATCAAAGGAATTGTAAAAATAGATTTAGAAAAGCTGTTGACTCAAATAGATTCAGCAGCTCTTTTTTTGTCCTTATATTTTATTCTTTGATCGTTTTTTGGTTCTTAGGAACGCCCTCCAAATAATTCACAGAAAAGAGCAAAAAGAAACTATAAATTCCAACTCCTATGGCGCTCATAAGTGTATTTTCTGTCATAAAAGACAAAAATATCGTTGTGTAAAACAATAGAAAAAATAGATTTTTGTAATTCTGATGATAAAAAAGAGGAAAGAAAAAACAGCCTAAAAAGAAGATTAAACCGACAATTCCAGTCGCAGCATACAACATCAAGAAAAAATTATGTGGGTACATCACCTGTTGATCGGGGTATTTTTCTTGATAATGTTTTGCTTGTTCATCGTTTAAATCCCCAATTCCTACACCAAACCAAGGCGCTTGCTGGACAACATCCCAAGCTATTTTGTAGGATAATAAACGACGAGTATCCGAATATTCGCCAATGTGTCCTTGTTGATACATATCCCAATTGTGTTTGGTCAAATTGACTTTGGTTTGAACACTCGGAACATATTTATAGGCTAAATAAGGCAACACAGCGATTCCCATTAATAGAACTATTCCGATCACATAATACTTTTTGCGCAACATATAATAGAAAACCGTTGTTCCTAATCCGCCATACAGGACGACCATACCAATTCGAACCGATAATAAATGTAAGGTTATTATTAAAAACAAAACCAGCGTTCCCATCAACCATTTCTCCATCGTTTTTTTCCAATAAAACTGTTGTTCTAACAGCCAAAAACCTGCAAAAACAGCTAAATTAATCATCAAACTAAAGCGAATGTGTTCTCCATTGGGCGTTGGAATCGCTTTACTAACAATTAAGCGTTGTTGCATCGCTTCGTAGTGCAGCCCATAATTAATCAAGACGCCCAAACAGGCAACAACCATCAGATAAAAATAGATGGAGAGTAATTGCTGATACGATTTTTTGGAGAAAACGGGCAACAAAGCAAAAGCAATGGGCAAGAGCAACATTGGTAAGGCGATTCGCACACGAGTCATCGAAGCGGCTCCGTTATCAGAAACCAATGCACTGACCAGAAATAGCATAAAAATCCCTAGTGTTGCAACAAAAGATTTGTTTGCCCAAATTCGTTTCCAATCTTGCTTTAAGGTTGGGGACAGTGCGCCAAAAACAACCAAGGCAATCATAGATATGGTCAATAAAAACTTAGAGCAAATCAAACCAATAAATAAACTTACACAACTTGCATAAATCAATTTTACTCGTGGGTACTGTCCTAAAAAAAGCTCTACTTTTGACGCCATAAATGGTTTGAATTTGAGGTCCTATATTTTAAAAGAGGTCAATTACTTTCAACGTAATTGACCTCTTTCTAAACTACAACGTAAACTGAATATACTTAATAGTCCGATTGTCTTTTAAGTGCATTTCTTCGTAAAAAGTCTTAATTTCTAACTCTGGAAAATCCAAAGGTTGTGCATATATATCATCGTTCTGATACAGAATTTTAACCTTCTGTTCTTCCAATACCTCCAAGGTGTATTCGTACAGTTCCGCAGAATCTGTTTTGAGGTGAACGATATTATTTTCTTTTTTAAGCAAATTGCGATACACATCCAAAAACCGAGGTGCAGTGGTTCGTTTTCTTGCTTTGCCTAATTGTGGATCTGGAAACGTAATCCAAATTTCAGATAATTCTCCAGGTTCAAAATAATACTCCATAAACTCAATCCTAGCTCTTAAAAAAGCAACGTTCTCTTCTTTATTCAGCAAGGCTGCCTTGGCGCCCGTAAAAATACGATTGCCCTTAATTTCGACTCCGATGTAATTATTATCTGGGTACATTTGCCCCAAACCACGCGCATAATGCCCCTTACCACAAGCAACCTCCAAAATAATTGGATTTTCATTTTTGAAGTGCTTTTTCCACTGTCCTTTCATATCCAAATCATCCCCATTGTGATCCACTGCAAAAGGGTTGTCATGTCCTTTAGACGAATAAACATTAGGAAAGGTTTTAAGGGCTGCAAATTTTTGGAGTTTGCTAAGCTTTGTCATTGGTTCTTATTTATAATTATTGGCTGTCCGAAAGTAAGTAGATGGACAGGATTTATTTTTAAAAGACTAGATTAGAAGGGCGAAGATACAAACTTAAATAGACTTTTTTGAATACAGCCATTTGTGCTTTGGCTTAGACCTTTTCTAGGTCTAAAATATGAATCACCCGATCATTGTAATCAATATTCCCATTGCGCTTCAGCCGATTCAAAACACTGCTTACTGTTTGTCGAGAAGTAAAGGTTAATTTTCCAATTTCAGTGTTGGTCAAGAATTTTTTAACCACCAACTTGTTGTCTTTATGCTTTCCAAACTCTTTTCCCAAGGTTTGAAGGAACTCAATGATTCTGGTGGTAGAATCTTTATAGATAATTTGTGCCATTTGAAATTCAACCTTGCGCAAGCGCAATCCAATCAACTTATACATCGCACGATTAAACGCCTTATTATTCGACATAATCTGTTGAATGACATCTATGTGTAAGCTACAAACCGTGCAACTTTCCGCAGCTACTACAAAATCATTCGAATTGCCATCTGCCAAAGCCATTTCACCAAAAACATTGCCTGAGTTCAAGACATACTTCAGGTTTTCTTCTCCATTTTCGGTATAATTGCCAACCTTAACACAACCTTCTTTTAGCAAATAAATCGTTTTTTGAGAATTAAAGGGAAACATAATAGGGTCGTCCTTCTTATAAGGTTTATGAGTAGAAGTCTCTGCAACTTGATTCATTTCAGCTTTAGAGAGCACTTTAAAAATGTCAAATTGTTCTAAATACCAAAGTTTGGTTAACGTTTGCATCTTGCTTGTTTTTTAAATCGTTCTCCGTTTAATTTTTAGGTTCTTTGACAACTGTTCTCAAAAAGTAATTTTTTACATCAAAGTTACTTCCAAAAACGATTGTTTTTCGGGGTAATCTGTCGTATAGTGCAAACCTCTACTTTCTTTGCGAGTAGCTGCTGAACGTGTAATCATGTAAGCAATCGTAATTAGATTTCTTAATTCACACAGTTGAGGCGATATCGTGGTCGTGCTATACAACTGTTCGGTTTCTTCGTATAAAATATGCAACCGATCAAACGCTCTTTTTAAACGCACACTAGAGCGAACAATTCCAACATAGCTGCTCATAATTTCTTTTAATTCTTTGACACTCTGCGTAATCAAGACCAATTCTTTTGGGTCTGTTGTTCCAGTAGCATCCCAATCTGGAATTCCTTCTTGAAACTCAGCCGTTCCAATCTCTTTGGAAATAGCTTCCACCACACGATCCGCATAAACCAATCCTTCCAAGAGCGAATTAGAAGCTAATCGGTTGGCGCCATGCAAGCCAGTACAACTACATTCCCCACAGGCATATAAATTCTGAATAGACGTTTGTCCTGTATTGTCTGTCTTAATACCACCACAAATATAATGTGCCGCAGGAACAACAGGAATTAAATCCTTCATAGGATCAATTCCCAAACTAATACATTTGTTATAAATCGTTGGGAAATGCGCTACAAAAGCCGCTTTATCTAAATGCGTACAATCCAACATCATGTAATCTTGTCCGTGCATTTTCATTTCATTATCAATCGCACGAGCCACAATATCCCGTGGTGCTAAGGACTTTCGGGGGTCGTACTTTTCCATGAACTCTTCCCCTTCTGGACTTTTGATGATCGCTCCAAAACCACGGACTGCCTCTGAGACTAAAAATGCAGGATTTTCAATCACAGGATTAAACAAGGACGTTGGATGAAACTGAACAAATTCCATGTTTTCCATTCGACCTTTGGCTCTATAAAACATCGCCATTCCATCCCCCGTTGCAATACTAGGATTGGTGGTCGTTTTATACACTTGACCTGCACCTCCTGTTGCCACAACAGTAAATTTTGCTAAAAATGTTTCTATTTCTTTATTCTGTGTATTCAACACATAGGCTCCATAACACTCTATATTTGGGGTGATCCGAGTCACTTGTTTGCCCAAGTGATGCTGCGTAATCAAGTCGATGGCAAAGTAGTGGTCGTAATATTCTAAATTGGGGTAGCTCTTTGCTTTTTCATTTAGAGCACGTTGAATTTCCCAGCCCGTTAAGTCTTTAAAATGCAGGATTCTATTTTCTGAATGCCCGCCTTCTTTCCCCAAGTCATATTCACTTGAATTTTTGTCAAATCGAGTGCCCCAATCAATCAATTCTTTTACTCTCGTTGGGCCTTCTTTGACAACAATATTAACAGCATCCAAATCACACAACCCGTCGCCAGCATCTAGCGTATCTTCAATATGTTTTTCAAACGAATCGGTATCAAAATTCCAGACAGCAGCAACCCCACCTTGTGCATAACGAGTATTACTTTCCTCTTTGGTTGCTTTGGTTAGAACACAAACTTTTTTATCGGGATGGCGTTCGGCCATTTTAATAGCCATTGTTAGTCCAGCAACTCCCGACCCAATTATTAATACGTCTATTTGCTTCATTTTACGTTGGGTTATAATTCTAAAATTTCATTCCTATATCCATTGTTCCCTTTATAAAAGGGTTCTTTGACAGTTTTTGCCAGCCGCTACTATTCTGGCTTTGGATTTACTATTTCAGTAGTAAATCCTACCTTTAAAATAGTAAGTAATTTTCCTAACAGCCAACAACTTACGATTTTCTGCTTAAAAGCTACGACCAAAATCTTACTTCTATGAGAAAGAAAAAGAGTCTGCTTTGCCAAAACCGTCAACCAACCATAAAAAGCTACATAATAGAGTCTTGAATACATCAACTTGTAATATAAAAAAAGCAAATTACTTTTTAAATTAAGCGCCTAAAAAATGTCTTATTTTTGACACCTACTCAATCGGCTTATTCTTGACTGTTCCTTACATACACTAGCGATCATTATCTTCTAAAAGACATAAAAAAAACCATTATAGAATACTCTATAATGGTTTTTACTTTATTTTA
>CACVAQ010000150.1 GCA_902727865.1 uncultured Aureispira sp.
TCTAACATCTAATAAAATGCTAAGTAGATTCGATATTTTATTAGATAAAAAAACTTTTGTCCTGTACACAGAAAAAAAGGTTCTTTGACAACTCAAAGAACCTTTTTTTTATATGAAGCCTAAGCCCTTGATTTATTGTACTTTTTTTACCGCTTCAAATTGCAACATATTTTCAACTGAAAGTGTTTTGTGTGCTTCTGTCATCTTAACCGCTTTATCTTCCCCATCATAAACCGCCACTAGTTTGCCTTTTTTATAATAAAAGACATTCTCTAAAACAACTCCAGCTTGCCCTTCCGCAATTTCTTGTGTTTCAAAAATTTGAACACAGCCGCATTCTTCCTTATCGTAGAAGAAGTTTTTTCCTCTTGGGTGGTAATCTAACAATACAGGATTGGGAGGCAATACAGGATTACAAATAATCTCTGCCAATTTCAGGGTAGATTCTTTATTGGTGTAATTCAGATTTGTCTTTCTTATTTCTGCCTCTTTTAGTTTTTTACCCTTAAATGTTGGCGCCCCAAGTTGGTCGATTGCATCCATATACATTTCCGTTGTTGTTGTATGATAATCGCCACCTATAAATTTGTTTAGGAGTTTTTTGCAATATAATTTCATTTTTTCATCCTCTGGAAATGGGTTGGCATCTTGAGTTGCTGTAGGCGTTTCGCTGCTCGTCGAAGGCTCCTCGACAGCGGCTTCTCCTGTTACGGTTGTCGTCGTTTCACCTGATGCTGTTGTCGTCGTTTCTGTTGCCGTCTCTGTATTGCCACAAGAAAGCAGCATAAAAGTCAAAAAAAGATAGATTATTCCTTTCATAGATTTGTGTTTTTATTCTAGGTACAGGGCAACTGTTCTCATGAGCGCAGCGAGCTAAAATTGTTTTATCAAATAACACAGAGGAGCTACCTAATATTTTATTAGATTTTATTGAAGTTTAATAAGCTCTAAATTATTCAACAAAAGAGTTGTCCTGTACGCAGGTTTTTATTAAAAAAGTAACTTAAATTTTATGATTCTTTGCCCCTTTTTGCCAGCCCATACAAAATGACTTAGGTTTGACTATTTTTTTATCAATTGCATGTTCTAAGCAGTCATAATAAAGACTACAAATCAACAACTTACAAGCAAAAATTATTATGATAAAAAAGAAAAAAAGTTCGCTAAGGCAAAAATTAGCTACGGGGAGTCCTTGAGTTGTCAAACAACCAATTTTATTCCCCCAAACTAATAAAATCTAATGGTAGATAGGCATTTTGTTGTAATAAAAAAGTGATATCTTGACAACTAATTATTCATAAGAAACATAAAACAATGAAATTCTATACCTTAATTCCCCTTCTCGCCTGCTGCTACTTTTTTACGACGCAATTATCTGCCCAAACGAATCCAGAAGTAGTCGTTACACAAGGGCATACCAATCATGTACTGGATATAGCTTATAGTGAAAACGGGCGGTTCTTGGTAACAGGATCACAAGACCGATCTGCAAAAGTTTGGGATTTGAATCTAAAGCAAGAGTTTCGAACGCTCAATGGCCACACAGACAAAGTAACCAAGGTTGCTTTTATGAATAAGGACAAGAATATTGTTACGGCTTGTAAATCACACATCATCGTCTGGGAGCACCCTGCTGGTAAAATACTTCGAAAAATTAGCGTCAATACATATAAACATGAATTTGAACCCATTCCAAATTCGACCAAAATTCTACTAAAATTGGAGGATGACGAAAACGATGCGGAATATGCGATCATTGACATTCTTACTGGAAAGCGAGTGGGGAGCAATACCCTAAATACAGGGAGCAGTCATTTTTCGCCACATCCCACCGATTCTACCTTTATACTGACAGAAAACGATCAAACCAATACTGCTTTTAACGCCTGTGCCTTTAATTATTATACTGGAAAAAAGGTAAAGACCTTCCCTGGTGGAGCCGATATTTTTAAGATGATTCGATTTACCCCAAATGGGAAATATATTGCAGGAACTGAATATTCGGGAGGGCATCTTTTCGTCTGGGACTACAAAAGTACAAAGCTGTTGATGAAAACGAAAGTCAATGTAACCAAAAGACCTATTGATATGCAATTGGACAAAAAAGGGCAATTCCTGTGGACCTTAACAGGCATGGGCGTTATACATGTTTATGAAGTTAAAACAGGCAATTTGGTCAACACATTTCATAAACCCACTCCTTTTGATCCTGTGACAAAAATAAGTAAAAATTGTGTCTCTTTTACCATGGATTTTAGTCCCGACTATAAAACGGTAGCGATTGGCGCTTTTACCTTGAAAACAAATCTGACAAAGCCTAGCGATAATGTAGAAACCTTGATTAACATTGATTTAATAGATACCAAAAAAGGCAACATAAAGGCAGCGCTTAATGGCAAGTATAAATTAATCAATAAATTAGAAGTCGGTTCCAAGGGAAAATACATTTTGAGTAGTAATACTGGCGCGAACAAAGGGCTACGTATTTGGAATACAAAAAGTGGCGAAATCGAACGCTACATGCCTAGTGTTCAACATTTTGATTTGAGTGCTGATGGTAAATTCTTACTTACGGCCCAATCCAATTTGAAGCAACAAACTCATAATTTAACTATTTGGGCATTCCCTTCGTTTAACAAAGTTCATGAAATGGAACTTAAAAACGAAAAAACATTTTTATTTGATTTACAAATTTACAATGATGGCGAAACCGTTATTTCCAATAAAAGTTACAATCCAGAGGGCTCCTATATTGTTCGCTGGAAGTTAGAACAACACAACTTAGCAAAAAAAACCACGATACTAAAACAAGAACTCCCCAATGCAGAAGCATGGTATAATGGTAAATTCTTGCTTAGTCCGAATGAAAAATATGTTGCTGGAAAAACAAATAAGAATAGGTATCAAGTCTTCGATTTAGAAACAAAAGAAATAGTCGTTGATATTGATAGTAGAGCGATCAGTGACCTACACAATTTAAGTCAAATTTTGTCTTTCATTCCAAACACCAATCAAATTCTGTTGAGTATTCCCGATTTTAAGGAAGGGGATTTTAGGGAAGTCGTTTCTAATTTAGCAATTATTGATATTGATAAAGCAACACTTGAAATAAAACCCGATTACCCCTCTTTTGAAGGCGCTGTGATGTCTGGTCACTTTAATTCTGATGGAACACAATTAGTAGTCGGCAACGATGATTATTTTGGAGATATTAAGTGGCAAGTTAGTTTGGTCGATTGGGAAGCGAAGCAATTAATTTGCAATCTAGAGGGGCATTATTCGGGCGTTTCTCATGTTCAACTTGGTTCTAAAGGAAAACGGATTTACAGTACTTCTTTAGATGGTTTCATCAATACTTGGGACATCAAATCTTGTGCCCTCAAAGCTTCTATGATTGCGATGAACGATTTAGATTATCTGATTATCATGCCTGATGGCTATTATAAATCCTCTAAAAACAGTCATAGTGATATTTGTTTTAGATATTCTAATACGCTCTATACTTTTGACCAATTTGACCTTCGCTATAATCGACCAGATAAGGTCTTGACTAGTTTGGGTGCCTCTAAATATTCTGTCAAAATTTATACAAAGGCTTGGGAGAAAAGAGTGCGTCGAATGGGCTTCACCTCTGAAATGTTGCAAGGCGAAATGGAGCTTCCAAGCTTGACTTGGACGAATAAAAATGAGTTGCCGCTTAGCGTAACGACTCCTACGATTGACATAAAAGTAGCAGCAGAAGACAAATCCAATGTATTAGATCGACTCCTCGTTAGTGTGAACAATGTCCCTCTACCTGCGGTTAATGGCTATGATTTAAAATCAAAAAAATCGAATACGCTAAGCCAAAATTTAAAAACAAAGCTTTCTTATGGAAACAATTTAATTAAAGTTTCTGTCGTGAATGAAAAAGGGGTCGAGAGTGTTAGAGAAAGTCTTTCTATCAATTATGAACCGAGTACCAAAAAACAACCTAATTTATATATTTACGCCATTGGTGTTTCTGAATTTGAATCCTCTGAAAGAAACCTGAAATTTGCGACAAAAGATGCGAGCGATCTGATTCAACAATTTCAATCCTCTAATTATTTTGGCAAGGTGATTTCTGAAACTGTTTTTAATGCGGAGGCGACTAAAGAAAATATCATTTCAACTGCCAAGTTCTTGAAAGAGGCTCAAACCGATGATCAAATTATGATCTACGTCTCTTCTCATGGTCTTTTGAGCGATGATTTGAATTATTTTTTAGCAACCCATGACATTGATTTTGAAGCCCCTACAACAAAAGGATTGGCCTACGATCAAATCAACAAGATGTTAGATGGTATTAATTGCCGAAATCGACTAATTCTGATTGATGCCTGTCACTCTGGAGAAGTAGACAAAGAAGAAGCGGTGGAAAAAACAAGCATAGCCAGTTCAAATTCGAATGTAAAAGTAACCGCAAAAGGTTCTTCTAGTCTCGTTCGCCCAAAAGTAGGTCTTAAAAATTCGTTTTCTTATATGAAAGCGCTTTTTAGTGATGTTTCAAAAGGAACAGGCGCTACCGTTATTTCAGCAGCTGGAGGATATGAATTTGCTTTAGAATCAGAGGATTGGAATAATGGAGTCTTTACTTATGCGATTTTAAATGGGCTTAAATCGGGAGATGCAGACCTCGATAAAGATTCTAATATTTCTGTTTTTGAACTAAAAACATACGTAACGACCGAAGTCATTCGATTAACAAATGGAAAACAACATCCAACAACTCGAAGCGAAAACACGGTGAATAATTTTACCTTGTATAAGGTGAAATAAAATAACGTGTCAGGCACTATTCTAGTGTCTGACACGCTACTGTTTTCTAAAATAAGCCCTCAATCAAAGCATCATCTGCTAGGCTTGGCAGGGTTACTTTCAAATTAGGATTCAAGTCCATCGCACGTTGAATTGCCGTTACAGCACCTTCGTTTCTAGCCCAGTTTCGACGAGCGATTCCATTGTTAACATCCCAAAACAACATAGACTTTAAGCGACGATCAGCATCTTCGGAGCCATCTAAGAGCATTCCAAAACCTCCATTCATTACTTCTCCCCAACCAACACCACCTCCATTGTGAAGCGAAATCCAAGTAGCACCTCTAAAGGCATCGCCCACAAAATTCTGAACCGCCATATCTGCCGTAAACTGAGAGCCATCGTAAATGTTCGATGTTTCTCGATAAGGAGAATCCGTTCCTGAAACATCGTGGTGATCTCGTCCCAAAACAACAGGACCAGACAAACGCCCCTCTTTGATCGCCTGATTAAAGGCCTCTGCAATACGAATGCGTCCTTCGCTGTCGGCATACAAAATACGCGCTTGTGATCCAACAACCATTTTATGGCTTTCGGCATTCTTAATCCAATGCAAATTATCTTCCATTTGTTGGCGAATATCCGCTGGAGCCGTCTCTAACAACGATTCAATTACGTCTGCGGCAATTTGGTCTGTTAGGCGTAGATCTGCTGCTGTTCCAGAAGCGCAAACCCAGCGAAAGGGTCCAAAACCATAGTCAAAACACATTGGCCCCATAATATCTTGCACATAAGAAGCGTATTTAAAATCAATTCCATTTTCAGCCATGATATCGGCTCCCGCACGAGATGCTTCTAACAAAAAGGCGTTGCCATAATCAAAAAAGTACGTTCCTTTTGCAGTATGCTTGTTAATGGCCGCAGCATGACGACGTAAAGTAGCTTGTACTTGTTCTTTGAACATTGTTGGATCTTTCACCATCAATTCATTCGACGCTTCGTAGCTTAAGCCTGCTGGATAATAACCGCCTGCCCAAGGATTGTGCAAAGAAGTTTGGTCCGAACCTAAATCAATATAAATATTCTCGGCATCAAATTTTTCCCAAACATCCACAATATTCCCATTATAAGCAATCGAAACGACTTCCTTTTTTTCTTTTGCTGCACGCACTCTAACACACAAGGCATCTAAGTCACTAATTACTTCATCGACCCAACCTTGCTCATGGCGTTTATAGGTAGCAGCAGGATTCACCTCTGCCGTTACTGAAATGACACCCGCAATATTTCCTGCCTTTGGCTGTGCGCCAGACATGCCCCCCAAACCTGCGGTAACAAATAGTTTTCCTGCCGTCCCTTTGTCGTCAATTTTTCGACAGCCGTTTAAAACCGTAATTGTTGTGCCGTGTACAATTCCTTGAGGTCCAATATACATGTAAGAACCCGCCGTCATTTGTCCATACTGCGTAACCCCCAAGGCATTGAATTTTTCTAAATCATCTGGTTTAGAATAATTAGGAATCATCAATCCATTGGTTACGACCACTCTTGGCGCATCTTTGTGCGAAGGAAACAGGCCCATCGGATGTCCAGAATACATGACCAAGGTTTGTTCATCTGTCATGGTTGCCAAATATTGCATGGTCAGCAAATACTGTCCCCAATTAGAAAAAACACCGCCGTTTCCACCATACGTAATCAATTCGTGTGGATGTTGTGCCACCGCAGGATCTAGATTATTCTGAATCATTAGCATAATTGCAGCGGCTTGTTGGCTCTGACAAGGATATGCCTCAATTGGTCGGGCATACATTTTATAGTCAGGACGAAAGCGGTGCATATAAACACGTCCATAGGTTTTTAGCTCGGCTGCAAATTCTGCTGCCAAAGTCGAATGTTGTTCCTTTGGAAAATATCGTAAGGCATTCCGTATGGCTAATTTTTTTTCTTCGCCAGTCAAAATATCTTTGCGTTTAGGCGCATGACTAACGGTATTCTCTAAGGCTTTTACCAAAGGCAAATCCTTTGGAATCCCTTCTAAAATAGCTTTCTGAAAATCCGTTAAGTGACTCATCCCATCCATAATATTTTGATTTTGCTGTTATTTTCGTTTAATTAATGTG
>CACVAQ010000151.1 GCA_902727865.1 uncultured Aureispira sp.
CAAAACTAAAAGATGAATAATTTAATTTTTATACTGTTACTCTTACTTTGCGCTTGTCAAAGGCATCAGACAACGCTAAAAAATAAGGACTTAAAGACAACGCTAAAAAATGAAGACTTAAAG
Source organism: uncultured Aureispira sp. (assembly GCA_902727865.1). Classification (GTDB taxonomy): domain Bacteria; phylum Bacteroidota; class Bacteroidia; order Chitinophagales; family Saprospiraceae; genus Aureispira. Next base: position 124 of record CACVAQ010000151.1, read on the forward strand.
ACAAAGATGACAAATAGACAAAAAGGTAGTCTGACCGAAAAACTAATGACAGATCATTATGGTGACTTTTTTAATTATGCGATTCAAGACGAAATAATTAGCACTATTTGGGCAGAAGCAGGAGGCGTAGGCCCCTTAAAAGCGATTGTTATCAATGAAGAAGCACCGACAAAAGCACGTCTTTTGGCTTGTGAAGTTTTAATGAAAAAGGAATTTACCTTTCTGATAGATGAAGATGTAAAAACAGATCGAGTAATAGCTGTCTATACAGATGCTTTAGCGAACAATACCACAGGCATGGCGAATTCATGGGGATTGCTTTATGAACATAGAGATGTAGGACCTGTTGGAATTATGTTGATTTTGTTTGGAGAAGAGGCAATTCCAGAACTAGTTAAATTGTTAGATGATGAGACGATACATATGTATCATGGAAGTAAAGAAGCAACGATAGGAAATGGTTATCAATTCCGAGTGAAGGATTTTGCAGCCTATTATATTTGTAGAATCAAGAATACTAAAGCCGTTTATCATAAAACGCATGCTGCTCGAGATAAGGAGATAGAAACCTTGAAAGTTTTATTATCAAAAGAGCAAAAATAAAGGTTCATGAAGTACTTAATTTTTCTATTACTAATGTTGTTGTATAGTTGCTGTAGTTGCCAATCAAATTCATTGGTCTCTAGGGATAAGGATCCAAAGAAAGATTTTATAGAATCCCAAAAAGGTAGTCTGACCGAAAAACTAATGACAGATCATTATGGTGACTTTTTTAATTATGCGATTCAAGACGAAATAATTAGCACTATTTGGGCAGAAGCAGGAGGCGTAGGCCCCTTAAAAGCGATTGTTATCAATGAAGAAGCACCGACAAAAGCACGTCTTTTGGCTTGTGAAGTTTTAATGAAAAAGGAATTTACCTTTCTAAGGGATGAAGATGTAAAAATAGATCGAGTAATAGCTGTTTATACAGATGCTTTAGCGAAGAATACCACAGGCATGGCGAATTCATGGGGATTGCTTTATGAATATAGTGATGATGGACCTATTGGAACTATGTTGGTTTTATTTGGAAAAGAGGCAATCCCAGAACTAGTTAAATTGTTGGATAATGAGACGATACATATGTATCATGGAAGTAAAGAAGCAACGATAGGAAATGGTTATCAATTCCGAGTGAAGGATTTTGCAGCTTATTATATTTGTGAAGTTACGGATATTAAAGCCGTTTATCATAAAACGCATGCTGCTCGAGATAAGGAGATAGAAAAACTGAAAATACGATTGGCAAAAGATGAAAATTAAGGTTCGTACGTTGCGCAAATCGTGTGGCACATAAAAAAATAAGTTGTATCATAGAACTATGAACCTGGATATACTTTTTAAGTAGAAAGTCGTTTTTTTTAATAAAACGTACGACCTTCTACTTAAAAAATAAGCCTAGAGAGGCTGAATGTAGCCCCCTAAGCACCTTTTTTATTTGAAAGCTACGCTACTCATTTATAGCGATAAAAATATCTACCTCAGCATTCGCTCGATCTAAGGACTTTGCGCCATAAATTTCAAAATCGGCTGTATAGGTTCGATCCAAATCCGTCTTCCAAATGTCCAACCAAGTTTTATAGACGATGTTGTCTTCCAAATTACCTTTAGAGGTGAATTTAGCTACTTTTCCGCCTTCAAACGTTTTCCCAAGCATTCCTTCAGGGATATGATCCAAAGAGCTTACCTTGCAGCCTAAAATAGTATCATAAGGTTGGCTGTGATCTCCCTCATAGTTGGTATAAATAGAATAAATTTCAGCATCTATTTTGTTGGGAATTTTTTCTAGGATCGTTTCAGTCATAAACCGATTCCATAGAGCAGGAATATCTGTGGCAGCTTGGTTGTCTTGGTTACTGGTTCGGACAGAAATACCAATAATCTGAAAAGGGGCAATTGTTTCTTTTTGCATGTTGTGTTATTTGGTTGGTGAGCATTTTGTTCAGATCAAAAGTAATAGGGGAGGATGACAACCCTATGTCAGCATGGCTTGGATAAATTAAAAAAATACGAGCTGCCCCAAAAAGAAAAAAGCGTTCAACCCGAATGGACTGAACGCTTTTTATAATAAGGTTATTACACTTATTTTACTGCATCGATAATTGCTTTGAAAGCTTCTGGCTCATTCATTGCTAAATCAGCTAGAACTTTACGATTCAACTCGATACCTTGTTGGCTCAACTTGTGCATGAACTGAGAATAAGAAAGTCCATATTCACGAGCACCAGCATTGATACGAGTGATCCACAAGCTACGGAATGTGCGTTTCTTTTGTTTACGGTCGCGGTAAGCGTACGTCAAACCTTTTTCAACAGCATTCTTGGCTACCGTGTAGACTTTTGATCTAGCACCGAAATAACCTTTCGCTTGCTTTAATATCTTCTTTCTTCTTTTTCTTGATGCAACAGAATTAACTGAACGTGGCATACTAATTAAATTTTAAAAAAATAAACTAATTTGAAAATCAGGGGTGCTAGGCAAAGAAGACGCCCACACTTTTCCGCTGTTTTCAATCTTTCACGGTGGAGATATACTCCGACACTTCTTTAATGCTTAAAAATTACTTAGCAAGTAATTTTCTGATACGTTTCTCATCACTTTTGTGGACGATAGCATCGTGACCAGCTAACAATTTACGTTTTTTCGACTTTTTAGTCAAAATGTGACGCAAACCAGCTCTACGACGCTTGATCTTGCCCGAACCTGTAAGTTTGAAACGCTTTTTAGCACCAGAATGTGATTTCATTTTCGGCATAATAACAAATTCTTTATATTAGGGAAACCCTAATTGGTTTATTTAAAAGCGTTGCGAAGGTAGTTATTTTGCTTGGAAATAAAAAAAAGAACCGTTAAAAGTTTGCATAAAATTGCACTTTTAACGGTTCTATGTCCTTAACCTTTGTATTTCGAGGGACTTATGCAGAAAAGGAAGTTCCACAACCACAGCTTTCTGTCGCATTTGGATTGTTAAACGTAAATCCTCTGTTTTGTAAGCCATCTAAGAAGTCGATTTCTATTCCAACCAAGTAAATAGCGTGTGCTTTGTTCATAATAACACGAAATCCACCTATTTCAAATTCATCATCTTCTTCTTTTTTCTCATCAAAGCCCAAAATATAGGTAAAGCCAGAACATCCACCTCCTTTTACACCGACACGAAGTCCATGTAGGTCAGTAACATTTTGCTCTGCCATGATTTTTTTTAGCTGTGTGATCGCTCCTTCGGTTAAATTTACTGGAGTTTCCAAATCAGTCATAATTGTTCTATTTTATCTTTTATACGATTGCTTTCAAAGTGCCTATAAGGTTGTGAAGGGTTTCATTTTTATTAAAAAAACGAAACTCCACAAAGTCTTAAAGTGATCTATTTCTACAAATATACGAATTATATACTAAACATAGTGTAACTAAATTTAGTTCATTGCATTTTTACTTTAATGCAGGTTGTTTTTCCTAAAACAAGCGGCTGTAAGGCTTATGTCAAAGATTGAAAGTAATAATAAGACTAAAAAATGACATTTTATAGCACTTGAAGAAAGGTATTCAGATAAAAAACAACAAAGTATTAAAAAATAAAGAACAACCTGTTATCTTTGCATCGCTCACGTTTAAGGATGAAAAATAATCCTTCATTCTTTACAAATCTTTATAAGTATACTATGGAAGCTACGATAGAAATATTAAAATTATTAATACCCTCCTTATTTGTTTTTCTAACTGCATGGATCGTTTTGCGTGCTTTTTTGACGCGAGAAACAGATGTAATTGAAGGCTTACTAGCACGTGATGCGGAGAATAGAAGAGTGGATTTGTTAAAAACAACCAGCGAAACTTTGTTGCCAATGCGTTTGCAAGCGTATGAGCGCATGACCTTATTTTGTTCTAGAATGGAAATAGGGCAATTGGTCACCAATACGAATGCAACGCCTGGGATGACCGCAGAGATGTATAAAATGGCTTTGACCTTACAAGTAGAGGAGGAATTGCATCATAATATTACACAACAAGTGTACATGACGGATGATCTTTGGAACATTATTTTATTGGCGAAAAAAGAGGTGACTCAAATTTGCGAAAAGTTGTACCGTGATTTGGTCAGCGAATATGAAAAAAAAGGCATAGAGGGCGTTCCTTCTGCTAAGCATTTTTTGGATGCTATGGTCGCTTATTTGCAACAAAATCCACAAATTGGCTATATTCAAGCCTTAGGCGCAATTAAAAAAGAGGTAGGGGTGTTGTTTAATTAATTCCATCTACTTACTTATTTACCTCCTGCTTCATTTTGAAGGCTTAATGCCTTTCGTGTAGCTAGGTGCTTTTTAACATTACTTCGTGGAGAAATTATATTAGTTTGATTATCAACAAGATAGCCTTGAATTGTTGATTTAGCTAAATTATTGATAATCAAACTAATATGAAATGGTTTTTATGTTTTTTGGTAAAAAAACTAAAAATCCCACGAAGTATTATTTTAAATTAAGCATTCAAAATTTAAGATTTAAACAACTCTGTTTAGACTTTAGCTCTTTCTTCGCATGAAGGGGGTGTATTAAATACTGCGTAAATTTTGTGGAGCTTATAATCTGGCAAAAGGACCCAATAATTGCAATGCAACACAATTCCCTCAAAAGTACTGTTCCACTTACAGTAAAAAACGATTGACCAGATGGGCAGAGGTGAAAAAAGGACTATTGCCCTAACGGGGGAAAATAGTCATGTCGTAGAAATTTCAGCGGGACAAGGGAGTTTTTCCATTGGGGCGCTTGGAATGAACGCTAAAAAATTTGATGTCCTCGTTGATCCTGCTTTACCGATTAATTGGAATTGCTTTAATTCCTTTTTTACTGGACATGGAGAAGAAAATGCAAGCTTATATCCATTGGGAGATTGGCCTCGATTTTTTTATTATTGGGGCAATGACTCTAATTTTATTCATTGGTCTGAAAAAAGAAAAATTGAAGATTTTACTTGGTGTCCAAATAAGCCTATCTCAGAAGACCTTTCGAACTCAAATATTAATCGCCTAAGCCTTCAAATCGAAAAAAATCGACTAGAATTACAGTTGGGCAGACACCAACATCTGTCCTTGACAGGAAACCTAGAAAAGTGCGTTATTCTTAATATAACCGAAATAGGTAGCTTGTCTTTGAGTCCTACACTTTCCAAAAAAGAGTCTAAACCCTATCAATTGCCCTCTTTTGAGGCGCTAAAAAAGCTAAGGTCTGTCTCTATCTATGTCGAACCTTTAGGGCAAGCTTTTGATTGTGCCTCTTTATTACAATTTGAACACTTAAAGAGTTTGAGTTTATCTGGCAACTTAAGCAACTTACAATCGCTAGAAAAGCTAAAAAATTTAGAACGTTTGGCCATACGATATGCGCCTAATTTAGATCATTTACCTGCTTTGAAAAACTGGGGGAAACTGACTTCGTTTATTGGCTGGAACATTGAAACGACTAAAGGAAAATTACTCCGAAGTGAAGTCAAGCAATTAGCCAAAGAACGCAAGGTAGAGTATTCTTCCGTCACTCAACTGCGCACCTTAATTTGGTTTACAACAGAATATGGAATGCCTTTTTCTGCATGGACAGGGAAAAAGGCTAGGTTGGCGGTAAAGAATTATAAGGCTGCTGTGAAACGCTTAAAAAAAGCAAGCAGCAAAAAAGAAATCAAAGCGGTGTTGATCGAGTTCGCCAAAGCCTTCAATACCTTGCCTGAAATAGAAACAACGGAAAGAGAAGCCATAGGAGAGGCGATCGATCAGTTGAGACAAGTCCCTTCCCTAGAAATTGAGGCTAAAAAAGCAATTGAATGGTTTGATAAAGTTAGGACCTATTAATTTTTTTTGTATTAGTAAGATGAATAATCAGGTTGTCGATCATTGAAAAAAGCCAATTATAGAAACTTCATGCTCTAAAAAACGTATACTTGTATATCATAAATAAATACGGAAAGATGCATTTAAAAGATAAATATATAAATCCCCTTACTGATTTTGGGTTTAAAAAACTCTTTGGAATTGAGCCCAACAAAGAACTCTTAATTGATTTTCTAAATCAATTATTGCCTTCTGTTCACCAAATAAAAGACCTTACGTATACTAAGAACGAACACCTTGGCGGAAGCGAATATGAGCGAAAAGCCATTTTTGATTTGTACTGTGAAAGTCAATCGGGGGAAAAGTTTATCGTAGAAGTTCAAAAAGCGAAACAAAATTTTTTCAAAGATAGATCGGTCTATTATTCTACCTTTCCGATTCAAGAGCAAGCTAAAAAAGGCGATTGGGACTTTGAATTATCGGCAGTTTATACCATTGGTATTTTAGATTTTGTATTTGACGAGCACAAAGATCAAAGCGAAATGTTACATACTGTAAAGTTAAAAGATCAGCATGGAAATGTCTTTTACAACAAACTTACGTATATCTATTTAGAGCTGCCTAAATTTACTAAGTCGGATGCAGAACTTGAAACAAGATTTGACAAGTGGATCTACGTTTTTAGACATTTGGCAGAGCTTCAAAATCGTCCTGCTATTTTGCAAGAACGGGTTTTTGAAAAACTCTTCGAAATTGCTGAAATTGCTAAATTTACGCCAAAAGAGAAAGAGCAATACGAAGAAAGTTTGAAGTATTACCGTGATTTAAAAAATGTGGTTGACGCTTCGAAAGAAGAAGGAATCATCGAAGGAAAAATCGAAGGGAAAATTGAAGTGGCTAAAAATTTAAAAAA
>CACVAQ010000152.1 GCA_902727865.1 uncultured Aureispira sp.
CCCCCTCTACTCCTCTTCTACCCAAATAGCATCCACCATTCGTTTTCTAAACAAAGTATTAAAGCGTTGAATATCTTCCGATTTCACTTTTTTAAATTGAGCAATTTGGGCATCAATTTTAGCAAATAATGCTTCTTTCACGGCAAGCGCTTGATCCGTTGGTCGAAAATCACCATAAGATAAGGAATTCAAATGACCGAGTTTATTGTTCAATCGAATTGGAAAATTTAAGGGATCTTGTGGGCTTTGATTTTTAGTCTGATACAAAGCCTTTTCGACGACTGTAATTGTAGAATCAATCGACTTAGACAAATCCAATAAATCATTAAAAGTACTGTCCGTTTTCAAACGTTGGTTCAAATCATTCAACTGCTTTCGAATCCCTCGAACCGCCAGAATAGTCTGATGCGTTTCGGTCAACTTATTTCGGATAGCCATAACAAAATCGAACTGTGCTTGCAAATCCTCTTGACTAGCGCCAGAATTAGGATCATTCACAATTTCGAAAGGCACTTCTTGGGCGATGCTATCAAGTACGAGAATCGCTTTGTATTGCCCAGGCAAGGCCCTTGGTCCTGCCATTGAAGCCCAGAAATTAATCATTCCAGGAAAGGTTTTAGCAGATTTATAATACATGTTCCAAGTCCAAATCCCTGCTCCTTTTGTCAGCTTAATTTGATCTTGTTTGTCTTCTGCCTTATTCGAAAAATGACGGCAAGTGTCTCCATTTTCGGTGAGTATATACAATTCCGTCGATACAGAATCGGGATTTGACTTCAAGTAATAATGCAAGACGACGCCGCCCTTATGATTCACGCCTTGTTTTTTAATTTTCAAATTTTGCCCCCCGTCCATTCTATAGATCGTAGAAGGCGTATACAAATGAAAGTCCTTTTCTTTCAAGGCATTCTTTGCCTGATGCAAGATATTAAGATCATCCAAAATCCAAATCGACCGCCCTTGAGTCGCCACAATTAAATCATTGTCTTTCAGTATCATATCTGTAATCGGGACTATCGGCAAATTTAACTGAAAGGAATGCCAATTATTACCATTATTATAAGAAATATACAGCCCACTCTCGGTTCCTGCGTACAACAAACCTTCTTGATTTGGATCCGCCCGCAGCACTCTAGTAAAGTGTTCTTTTGGAATGCCATTGGTAATTTCTACCCAATCAGCTCCGTAATTTTTAGTATAATATAAATAAGGCTTAAAGTCGCCCATTTTGTAACGTGTTCCAGCCACATACAAACCACCATCATTAAATGGATCCGCTTCAATGCTATTAACTAGCATCCATTTGGGCATTTGGGTAGGCGTTACATTATCCCAATTTTTGCCCCCATCCCTCGAAATATGAATCAAACCATCATCCGAACCCGTCCACAACAAATCTTTCACTCTTGGAGATTCACAAGCCGCAAAAATAGTACAATAATATTCTACCGAGGTATTGTCTTGCGTAATTGGTCCCCCAGAAGAGACCTGCCGAGCAGAATCATTGGTCGTCAAATCAGGGCTAATTGTTTCCCAAGACTGTCCTTCATTGTACGTCACATGCAAATGATTGGAAGCCGTGTATAATTTTTTAGGATCGTGTGGGCTAAAAAACAAGGGAAAATTCCATTGAAAACGGTATTTCATAGCTTCCGCTCCATGCCCCATTGGATTATCGGGCCAAACACTGATCGCTCTCGATTGATCGTTTTTGTGGTTTTTTCGTTGTAAATAACCATCATAGCAGCCCCCATAAACAATATCTGAATCCAAAGGATCAACCGCAATGTGCCCACATTCACAACCTGCGGTACTTTCCCAATCTTTGCTCGAAATGCCCGAGCCTTTGGTACGATGTGGTATCCGAATCGTACTGTTGTCTTGTTGCGCTGCGTAAATTCGATAAGGGAAATGATTGTCCGTCGTTATTCGGTAAAACTGTGCCGTTGGTTGATTGTGATAGGTAGACCAAGTTGCTCCCCGATCATAGGTTACCTGAGCGCCTCCATCGTCTCCGATAATCATTCGTTGAGGGTCTTGCGGATCAATCCACAAATCGTGGTGATCGACATGCTTTGCACTAAACTGCTTAAACGTTTTGCCACCATCTTCCGAACGGTGATAATGAACATTCAAAACATAGACGACATCCGCATCCTTCGGATCTGCTTCAATAACACTGTAGTACCAAGCTCGTTGGCGTAAATTCCTACTTTCATTGACTTTTGCCCATGTTTCCCCTCCATTATCAGAGCGAAAAACGCCCCCTGTTTGAGACTCTATAATTGCCCAAACACGCTCTGGATTAGCAGGCGAGACCGTAATTCCAATAATGCCTAGCGTATCTTTAGGCAAGCCTTCGTTTTTAGTCAATGCTTTCCAAGTTTCTCCGCTATCGGTACTTTTCCAAATGCCACAACCTTCGCCACCACTAGACAAGCTGTAAGGCGTTCGGCTAATCCGCCAAGTCGTCGCATACAAAATTCTAGGATTGCTTGGGTCCAAGACCAAATCGACTGCTCCAACTTCCTTGTTGACAAACAAAACCTTTTCCCAATGATCGCCACCATCCACACTCTTAAAAACACCCCGTTCGGCATTGGGCTTAAACAAATTCCCCATAGAAGCGGCATAAACAATTTGATGGTTGGTTGGATGTACTCGAACACGAGCAATCTGCCGCGAGTCCTTCAGACCTTTGGACACCCAAGTTTTCCCCGCATCTTCGCTCTTCCAAATGCCATAACCAATCGACACATTTCCACGAACGGTTCGCTCCCCTCCTCCTACATAAATAACATTATTATCCGACTTACTAACCTCAATAGCTCCAATAGAGCCGCCAAAAAAGCCATCTGAAATATTGTTCCAGTTTCGTCCACCATCCCTAGTTTTCCAAACACCACCGCCAGCAGCACCAAAATAGAACAAATTAGGTTTGCCTTCTACCCCCGTTACGGCACAAGAACGCCCCCCTCTAAAAGGACCAATGTTTCGCCATTGTAGAGTATCGTATAAGGTAGAATCTATTTTATTAGGGAATATTGTTTGTGCTTGTAAATTGTTATTATTATAAATACTAAGCAAAAAAATAGTACCGAGAAGGATTAAATAGTGCATAATTGAAGTTCTTATTTGAGAATGCCTAAATTTAAGCATATTTGATGGTTTGATACCTCAAATTGGAAACTAAATTCTACAACAGCTTCCCCTATCTTACATGGCTTTTATGCTTTGTTCACAAAAACTAAAACCTTCATAAGCTATTTTTTAACGTCCTTACCTTATGTTATTTAACAGAAGTACAGTGTGTAAAAAGGCAGTATAACATAAGGTTTCATAAAAATCATTTTTTATATTTTTAACCTAAGGAAATGTCGGCACTCAAAATTATTAACGTTCTTCTTTTTATACTTCTAATAAACGCCCCCGTATTTGCACAAATACAATATTTCAAAGATGCCGATGGCATCCGATTATATCCTCAATCGCACCAACTCTATCCTCGTGATAAGACAGACAAAGCAACGGTTACTATAAAAGGCGATGTAGGTACTTATACTATAGATCAAATTGAATTAGTTGTTTACAAACACTTTCTAGATGGCAGCGTAAGCCAATCTACCTATTCACAAACGACGACAAATAGCTTTCATTTTGAACCGATTCTTGATGCTGGAATGTACTTATATTCTTTTAAACTGTTTTTAAAAAGGAACCATAGAACTTTTCTCACTCAAAATATTGCTAGTAATGTCGTTTGTGGTGATGTTTATATTATCACAGGGCAATCCAATGCAATGGGCATCATCAATAACGTGCCTAGTGAAGGTATTTACCAAGATAGCCTGTATCAGGAATATCCAGCCGAAGGTTCTAATAAAATTTATAGTAAATCGCTCGGAAACATGCCTAAATACAATGGTGTAAATGGTAATTTGACCAATTATAATGCGGCTAATAATTACTGGACTCCTGCCACTGCTTCTGGAGATTTTGTCGGTTTTGTAGGGCTTTGGGGCTTAAAACTACAGTACGCTATTCAAGAGAAATATCAAATGCCCACCTGCTTTATCAATGGTGCTTATGGGGGAAGTACGATTGGCGAACATCAATTAGGCTTTGGGAACAATAGCGATCCTTATAATTTAGAAACGCTTTTTGGTTCGCTGAACTATAGAGTTCAACAAGCAAACCTCAAAGGCAAAATTAAGGGCATCATTTGGTATCAAGGAGAAAGTCAAAATACCTATAACCGAGCCACCACGTATCAAGATAGCCTCCACTTCTTAATTGATACTTGGGAGACCCATTTGGGCGATTTTTCAAAAGTATATGTCATCCAAATTCACACGGGCTGTAACTATCATGGCTTTGGGCAAGTCGTTCGAGAACATCAACGCAGCATTCAACGCCCAGTCAATTCTAGTTCAGAAATCGTTCCGATTACCGCTTGTGGTATTGGAGAAAGGGCCTCAGCGATATACGATTCTTTCTATAGTTGCCATTTTGCACGAACGGCTTACAATCAATTGGCAGATCGCTTATTTCAAACCATTGGTCGTGATTTTTATCATCAAAATACCTGTATCACTTCTCCCAATATTATTCAAGCCTATTATGCTTACAATGAGTTAGTCTTGGAATTTGATCAAAATTTAGCGGCTTTACCAGAAGGTATTGAAACGCAATTTGAATTTTATAAAAACAGTCAATTACTCCCGAACGTGTCTATTCTAAAGGCTTATGCCGAGGATAATAAAATCTACTTTTCCATCGATACCCAAACGCCTGATGCGGTTAGCTACTTATTGGTTGACGATCCTGTTTATAACCATGAAATGATTTGGCTCGAAAACCCAGCAGGTTATGCGGCCTTTTCGTTTCATCAAGTCCCTATTGAGCACTTGCCTTGTACAGAGCATTTTTGTTCGATTCAATCCAATCGAATTAGCAATCAAAATCCATTACAAATACACCTAAAAAGCTGTACGACTCAGAATAAAGTCAGCCTCTATACGCTACAAGGACAATTGGTTTTTCAGAAAGACTTCCCTTTTTTGAATATAAAAACAAGCCTAGACTTAAGCCATTTGGCACAAGGACTTTACTTTTTAAACATAGAGAGTGATGGTCAATTTTTAGAAACGAAAAAGATTATTAAGTATTAGAGATTATTGCAAATAGCTTCGGTTTGGCACTAAAAAAATGTATCTTTAAGCGTAGTAATAATACAATTCATCAACCTAGCGTGATCAATGGCTAAAGCAAAATCGCTTTCTTACAAACAAATCCTCAATTCATTAAATAAAAAGGAATACTTCCCCATCTATTTGTTACATGGAGAAGAGAGTTTTTATATTGATGCCTTAACGAAACACATTGAGGAAAATGTGCTAGAGGACTCTGCGAAAGCTTTTAATCAAACGATTTTATACGGCAAAGAGATTGACTATAAAACCGTCCTTGACAGTGCGCGTCGTTATCCCGTCATGTCTGAAAAGCAGGTTGTTATTATCAAAGAAGCACAAGAACTAAAAACGCTGGACAAACTGGAAAGTTATTTCCAAAATCCGCTAGATAGTACAATTTTAGTTTTAGCACACAAATACAAAAAGTTAGATAAGCGAAAAAAATACGCCAAAGCCTTAACGGGTTCTAGCAAAGTTTGTGTATTTGAATCGACTCGCTTGTACGACAATCAAGTACCTAATTGGATTAGCAATTATCTAAAAGATAAAAAAATTGCCATCAAGCCTGCTGCAATTACTTTATTAGCAGAATATTTGGGCGCAGATCTATCCAAAATTTCAAATGAGTTGGACAAACTCACCATCAATCTGCCTAAAGGGACAGCGATTGACAAACACATCATTCAAAAAAATATTGGGATTAGTAAGGACTTTAATGTCTTTGAATTACAGCATGCATTGGGCAAACGAGAGCACTTCAAAAGCTTTTTGATTGTTAAATATTTTATAGCCAACCCTAAAAATCATCCTTTGCCGATGATTACAGCAACCTTGTATAACTTTTTTAGTAAAGTCTATATTTGTCAATCTATGCTGCGAGCCTCGGACGGGGAAATTGCTTCGGCAATCGGTGCCAACAAATTTTTTGTAAAAGATTATAAAGTAGCTGCCAAGTCTTATAGTCGTATTCAAATAGAAGCCATTATTGCGACCTTAAAAGAATACGATTTGCGTTCTAAAGGGGTTCATAATGCCAATATTCCACATGGAGAGTTGTTGCGTGAAATGATTGTTAAAATATTGGGCTGATTATTGCCCCAAATACCTTAAATCCTATGAGTGATATTTTAGATGATTATAAGAATGGCTCCCATTTTACGGACCACTTATACTTACAAGCTTATCAAGTAGATGCTGTTGTTGAAAAGCTAAAGGAATATGAAATTCCGCATCAGGTTCGGCCTTCTAAAAACTTAGATGATATTGGTTTTGTGCCATTGCCAGCGACGACCAAACTAAACCGACCAGATTTTGTCGTGCAAATTCCTAATAATTTACATTTTCAAGTAGACCAAATACTCGAAGAGCAGCCTGAATTATTGCATGTTTCTGAAGATGTTCGAACCTCCTTTTTGTCTTCTTCGATGGATAAAAATGGCTGGCTAGAAATTTTGATTTATCCAGAAGAATGGGAAGATGGAGATCCTGCCATTGCCCAAAAACTATTAGCTCAGGAAGGCATCCAAGTTACGCCAGCCTTATTAGCAGAACAAAAAGAATTTGTAGACCAAACTCGTGCAGAGAACAGCGAAAAAACAGGGCTTTCTTTCGTTCAAATGCTATTCATCACCTTGTTTCTTCTATTCACTATATTAGGGGTGCTTAATTTGAGTTCCATTATATAA
>CACVAQ010000153.1 GCA_902727865.1 uncultured Aureispira sp.
CCTAAATCGTTTAAAAACTTGAAGATTTGAAGATAAATCAATCCAAATAATTTTCAAAACTTCAAGTTTTTAAATCAAATCCAACCAATGCATACCTTAATGAACATTCAGATGAAAAGCGTACTTATTTCTTGCTTTCTTGCAAGCACATTTTTTTGTTTTGGGCAAGCAACTAAGGTTGATTTGAATAATATTACGATTGCTAGGGATGCTTGGGGCGTGCCTCATATTTTTACAAAAACAGACGAGGAAGCTGCCTATGGATTAGCTTGGGCGCATTGTGAAGATAATTTTGAGCAAATTCAAGAACCTTTTTTGGCTGCAAAAGGAATGTTGGGCGCAGTGTTGGGCAAAGACGGGGCATTGTTCGATGCGGTTGGTTTTTTGATCGATTCTAGAGGCATTGTCGAAGAAAAATACGACAGCACCTTTTCTCCAAAATTCAAGAAAATGCTGACGGCCTATGCCGCTGCGGTCAATCGCTATGCAGCATTACATCCCAAGGAAATTCGACATAAAAAGCTTTTCCCTATTTCCCCAAAAGACATTGTGGTGGCTTATAATATTTCTACTTCTTTGATTTCTAACATTCAATTTAATTTGGGTCGATTGTTCGAAGCCAACCTAGAACCAATTACGTCTAGCAACCAAAAACCCTTGACTGCTGGCTCTAACGGAATTGCGATTGCGCCACACAAAACCAAAGAAGGAAAAACCTTTTTAGTTTCCAACTCACATCAACCCTTGCGCTCTTATTTATCTTGGTACGAGGTCCACATTCACACCGAAGAAGGCTGGAACTTTACGGGAGCTACTTTTTGTGGCGGCATCACGCCTTTTGTGGGGACAAACGAGCATTTGGGCTGGACGCATTGTGTTAATTACAACGATTATTCGGATGTTTTTGAACTAAAAATGCACGCTACAGAAAAACTTAAATACAAACTGAACGGAGAATGGCTGGACTTAGAAGAACGAATTTGGAAGGCTAAAGTGAAAGTCTTGTGTTTTAAGCTTGGAATTAAAAAGAAATTTTACTGGAGTAAATATGGTCCTGTTGTAAAAAACAAAGCTGGGTTTTATGCCCTGCGGTTTCCTTCCAACATGGTTATTGGAGCACCTGAACAATGGTATCATATGAATAAGGCCACTAATTTGACCGAATTCAAAACGGCTCTAAATCGTCAACAACAACCGAGTATTAGTACCACTTATGCCGACAAAGAAGGCAATATTTTATTTGTTGATAATGGCTTATTTCCTTACCGAGACCCCAATTACGATTGGAAAAATGTTGTTCCTGGAGATACTTCTGCCACCCTTTGGGCTCCGAAGTTCATGCCGATGGATAGCGTGCTACAAGTAGAAAATCCACCCTCTGGTTATGTCTTTCACATGAATGGCACGGGATTCAACTCGACTTCGGATGCAGACAATCCAAAACCCTCCGACTACAACCCAACAATGGGATACATTACCAAAAATCTCCCAAGACAGTTGCGTTTCAAAGAGTTGATTGCGAAGCACGATAAGCTAAGTTACGAGGAGTTCAAAACCATCAAATACGATCAAAAACATCGTTTCCCTTTATATTCTAGAAACATAGAAAACTGGGACCTTATCCGACACTTGTCTCCCGAAAAACACCCTGAAATAGCGGAGGTTATTGCTGCCTTTTCAAAATGGGATGGCAATGCGACGATTCAAAACAAACAAGCCGCTATATTTGTACTTTCTACCCTTTATCTTTCTAAATACCGTACCCAACGTGGTATTGCAGACTTAGCAGGTTCGTTTGAAGAGGACGTTTTTGTTGAGGCTCTTTTGTACGCACAAAAATATCTTTTAAAACATTTTAAAAGCCTAGAAATAGAGCTTGGTGCCTTACAAAAACACGTTCGAGGGGATAAAGTAATGCCTATTGGCGGGGTTTCTGAATCTATTGCAACGATGTATACCATTCCTTGGAAAAAAGGCCTTCGCCAAAGTGATTTGGGCGAGTCCTTTATTCTTTTTGCCACTTATAATAAAAAGGGCCTTGAGAAAATTGAGAGTATCAGCTGTTATGGCGCGTCCAATCGTGCCGACAGCCCACATTACAACGACCAAATGGACTTGTATTTGGAGCAAAAAACAAAGGTGATGAGTTTGGATAAAGAGGCTATTTTAAAAGCAGCTAAAAAGACGTATCATCCTGAATAAGGCGGTCTCTCTCTGAAATGGGTAAGTAGGGTATCCTAACTATTCTTTAGGTGTAATTATTTAATTTTTGATCCATTAAAACTTTTTACACACGGTAGTAAATGCTGAATTTTTAATGTTTGTTGTACGATAAAGCATGCAACATTCAGATCAAATGAGAGATCAACGCTGGTCTTTTATCGGCATCCTTGTTCTTTTGCCTAACAGGAGTTATTAATACGAACTACTAGCCCTTAAGAAAGTAGACGAAAGAAAAATCAAGACGGCTTGAATAAAGTTAATTAAGGTTAAATATTGATTTTTAATCCATTTAATTCAGCGCTCCCCACAAAATTTAAAGAAGTTTATTCTGACTGGCATCATTTTCAATAGATAGTTTGTATCTTAGGTACACTTTACGATCAATACATTTACATGAATTCAAATCCCAATCGATTCATTTTTTACGTTCATTTGATAAATTTTCTCTTTGCTTTTCATACCGTATTATTAAGCCAAGACAGTTCTATCAACAGCCCCTGTATGCCCCCTTCTGAACAAGAATTGGTATTATTATTACAAGAAATCACCTCTTTGACACAGCATCAAGGACTAAAAATTGGTGGGATGGTCGCAGGTCCTTTCACTAAAAAAACGCAAACGGACTACCTCCTTTGGTTAAAAGAAGAAGTGGAAAAAGGAGCGCCAGCAAAACGACAGGTGTTTAAATTAAGTTGTCGTCAATCTAAATGGAAAATTGTTGGCAAGGGCATTCTTCCTGCGGGGCTTACCTTGTCTGAAAAGAATTTTGTGGATGTGACAGGAGATGGAATTTTAGAACTTTTATATAACTTTTCTTACATCAAGGAACAGTGCGTCGATGGCTGTGCGATTTCGTCCTTTCAAAAAGACAGTCTGGACATTTTGTATTACAAAAAGGAACAAAATAATTGCCAAAATATAGATTGGAATTTGTATGCTCCTAACTCCGATTTGCCCTTTATTTATTATCAATTAAATTTTATAGCCGATCCTTTAGAACCACGTGTTGTGGTGAAACGTTTCCTCAAAAAATATCATGGAGGGACTTCGCAAGAATCGGTCATCAAACAAGCCAGCGTAGATAGTTCGGCTCTTCTCTTGGTCTATCATCGAGCAAGTCGTCAATTTATACAACCTTTAGACATTGCCTGTAATGCCTTGGATTTTGAGAATGGAAAAATCGACATTCGGCATCCTGCTGTTCGTTTGGCAGATCAGCACATCAATAAAAATCCGAAACAGTCTTTTGACATTGAAGGCGTTTATCGAGCTCATTTTTCTAATAAAGATCAAGTAGATTACCTTTTTTATACCAATACGTTTCAGAACAGCCCAACGAGACCACTCAAACGAAAAGCCATCAAAATTAGTTGTGATGGAACGAAGTGGAAAGTAGTTGGCATTCTATATGTTGCGGCGGATTTTTCAGCAGACCATATACAAGATGTGAATGGGGATGGTATGGATGAAATCATTGACGAGCAAGTCCAGTTTCAAGAAAATGCTTGTACAAAAACCTATCGTATTTTATCGTTTAAAAAGAGAGTTGGGCAATTGGTTTATTCGCATAAAAATCACTATACCTCCTGTGATGAAGCGCACATTCTTGCGGATCAAACCGATGGAGAAACCCTTGGTTTAGACTATTCTATTCATTTTGAAGATATAGACAACGATGGTATAAAAGAGCTGATACAATCCTCCAATGAAGGTCAACGCATCTTTGTTTACGACAAGCTCCAAGAGCGCTACCTACTACAGCCTTAAGCCCAGTTAAATACAGTGACTCTGTTCAAAGCCCAGCTTGGAATAGAAAACGCTAGCTTTTGATTTGATACTGAATTTTCAACATAATATAACGCCCCAATAAAAGCGATTTAGTTTCAGAGAAAATCCCGTTTTGATTATTTTGGCTTACTTGCAAGGCTTCGTTTAAAAGATTTTCGCCCATCAATTCAACCTTTAAAGCATTGGTCTTCAAAAACGTCCGATTGACTCCTGCCGTCCAAATGGGAACCGTAATCGCTTCTTGATTGCCTGTATTGGCGTATATTCTGTATTCAAAATTCGTAGACAGGTTCCATTTCTTGGCAATCGTTACTCGTATTTTAGCCGCATAACTATGGTTAATATACGAAACATTTAAAGCGCTATTTTCTTTATATACAGCGTTACCAATCTCCCATCTAGCCGTTGCTAAAACATCTACTATTTTTTTCTTCTTATTACTCAAAGTCAAATTTGCATTGTAATCATAATTCAACTGCTCCGTAAAAATGCCATTCAACACAATAGGCCGTTGATTGAGACTCACGCCTGCGCGAGCATCTACTTTCAGTTGCAATTTTTTTGAAATCGTATTACAGCCCAAATATAAACCTCCCCGATAAGTCAAGCCGCCATTTATGGGCTTATAAGTTGCTCTAAAGTCTTCGTCAAATATTTGCGATTGAATAATCGTATTTTTAGTTACATTAAGGTTCAAATTTGTATAAAAATTCGTAAAGGTCAACTGCTCCCACCAATCCATTCTTAGACGAATATTGTGTTGATATTCTGGCAGTAAATCAGGATTTCCAATCACCAAAGATAAGGGATCTTGATTATTAACTACAGGTTGTAATTGTTGCAAACTAGGTTCCGAGAAGCGATTTTTATAGGTTAATGTAATTTTCTTGCTTTTGGATATAAAATATTGAAACCTAAAGTTTCCTGTTGGAAAATAAAAATCTTGGGCAATCGGGTTGATAGAAGAAGCAATCATCCCTTTCAAAGCACTCCTTTTGACTCCCAAACCGACACTTAAGTTATAAGCGTCTACATTTCGTTTAAACGTAATATTAAACTCTTGATGATTGTACTGTCTCCAATAAGCATCCGTAAAATTGGTATTTCCTACCTGTTCCTGCCCTAATAGGTCATAGGTTGCCTGTTCGTTCCGATCCTCCTTAATCCCTGCCAACAACTTAAAATACAGTTTATTATCTTTTCCTATCGGCTCTCGAAACGTTATATTCGCTCTATAGTTTTGATTATTTTTAGCTCGAACTTGTTGTTGTTCCAAGGTATCAATTGCTTTTAAAACACCACTATCATTGTACAACGTTGTGTAGGACTTGTTTTCGGAATTATTCTGATTAGACATTAAATCAACGACCACATTAGCGACCAATTCCCTTCCTTTTTTCTTAAATTCTTTTTGGTAATTTAAAGATGGAGCAATTGAAAAACGATCATGACTTGACTCGTAGCGCTGACGAACTTCATTGCCCAAGATGCCATTGCTGTTCTTTGTGGAGTCCATTTTATTACTAAAGCTTCCTCCTGTTTGATAATTCATTCGGATTCTAAAATTGAGTTTTTGTGTAGAATCCATTTTAGCTTTAATACTTCCATATATAAAATGCCTCTGAGGATAAGACAAGTTTTGTTCCTGGCTTTCCCTAGTATAAAGATTGTTTGGCAAAACAGATTCTTTAAACGTTTCTTGTTCTATCGTCGTCAGCGCATTATGATAATGATACGTAAACCCTATCTCTACTTTTTTAGAAGCAAAAATATTTAGATTGGTTCCCAACAAGATTTTTCTGGTCACTCCTGAACGCAAATTAGTCGTTGCTCCCCTCGCATTTCCGCCCGAACTCAGCCCCCCCATTCCATTGACATTATTAACATTGCCAAATACCGACGCTCTATATTTAGGGGTAAAATAATTTAATGCCAGCCCACTTTGGTAACGGTGATTGTCCAGCTCAGGCATTCCATTCTGCCCCATTTTGGGCGGAAGCGTATAGCCGTATCCCAAGTTAACGTTTCCGATTAACCCTGTTTTAGCAGACTCTTTTAATTTTAAATCAATCGTCTTTTCATCCTCTGTCGTTTCTAAACCTTGCTTATTTTTTTTGGTATTCGTAATGTCTATTTTGTTAATGGCATCTGCCGACAAATTCTTGAGCGCTGCTTGGGCATTGTCCCCAAAAAAGGTCTTTCCGTCCACCAAAATTTCCGTCACTATCTTGCCATTCATCTTAATCACTCCATTAGGATCAATTTCCAATCCAGGCAACTGTTTCAACAAACTCTCTACATCGTCGTGGGCTTGGACATGAAATGCGGCTGAATTAAACGACAACGTATCGCCTTTCATTTGAACAGGAATGTGCTCTGCCACCACTTCGACCGCATCCAACAAAGCATTGGCTTCCTTTAGTTGAATTGTCCCCAACACCGTATCTGCCCTTAAAATTAGGCGTTGATAATGTGCTCCATAGCCCAAATAACTGATTTGTAACAGATAGGTACTGTCTCGCTTAACGGACAACTGAAACTTTCCAGCATCGTTCGTCAAGCAATAAGAAGCAATGCTAGAATCAGGAAGATGGAGTAAGACAACGGTCGCTGCAACTAAAGGATTGTCTTCTATATCCAATACATTTCCAGTAATTTTTGCCGTCTTTTGTGCGGCTGCCTGTTGGCTTAGAAATGAAATAAGAAGTAGAGATAAGAGTACATATTTCATGGTGCATAGGATATAAAACACTTGAGATAAAAGACGTAAAGCTACAAATTTAGGTTTTTTTTATGTTAAAAAACATATTACCCTCTAAAACCGATTCCCTT
>CACVAQ010000154.1 GCA_902727865.1 uncultured Aureispira sp.
ATCAATTTTCTGCGTAACATCAGTTACAATAATATATCTTAACATAAAACCGAGCATCCAAGCCCCCTAGAGCCTTCGCAACCGTTGGTGTCAAGACAACAATTGATTTTTGAGTAAAGGAATTTTCTGGTTTGGCAGCCACTACTTTGGCATACAATTGTCGCCCTGTCATGGGATTTTCAATGCGCACAATCCCATTTTTGGGAACATAAGAGCACATTACGTACAATTTGTTCTTCGCAGACAAATCCATTGCTTTGTCCCAGCAAGCCGTTCCTTGCAACGTTTTTTCGTTTTTCCCATTAAATACAGCTTCGTAACGGTATTTATTTTTCTGGCTCTCCTCTCCTAGTATACCGGGCAATCCTGTAAAGTTTTTGAGTGAATCTGGAATTCCATTTTTATCAATCCAGCCAATGTGTAAGATTTGGTGTTTGCTCAAATTTGCTGAAAGCAATTGGTTTCTAGACATTAATATTTCGGAAGGCAAGCGAAAGTAAACCTTAGAAATTCGATACATGGTTTCGGAAGGACGCACCTTATAAAAAATAGGAATATAGGCGCTCGCATCAAAATCCGTTTCTTGAAAACGTTTTATTGCTTTGCTCAATACAGGAATTCTCAATTGCTCTCCAACCCTTAAATCATTCGTATTACTTATCGTAGGGTTACTATAATAAATATCCGATAAATCTATGGCATAGAATTTCTTAATCGAATACAGCGTTTGCCCAGCACGAATGGTGTGCAACAAATATTTTTGTCCATTTAAAATTTCTACAAATAGAGAATCTTCCAAATTTGCCTTCCAGGTTGGTTGATATTTTTTGATGCCCAGTTCACTCATCTTAAACTCTGCAAAACCATCCGTTTGTGCTTGAAGCATCGTATAAGAAAAGACGAAAAGAAAAAGACTGTAGTAGAACTTCATTGATTTGTTGATTTTAGGAAAGTTGGTTTATTTTTTTATCAAAATACGCTAATTTAACAATTATTCCTGTTTATCCTTATTCTATTTTAATGCCAGAACGTCCCATTTAATGAATATGTACTCTTTTTTAATCCTTATCCAAAGCCTTATTATTCTTAGTATTCTTGGAAGACAGTTACTTAGAAACACCCCCTTTTAAAACAGAAAAAGAAAAAACCGTTGACAAACATTCGGATAATTCATAAAAAATGACGAAATTTGCAGCACTTTTATACATTGCAGCAAAACAATGCGTGATAAGCTCTCTTCAACATAATTTAAAAGATCTTTATTATTTACCATTAAAAGACCACTTTCAACAGTTTTAATCTATGGACGTAAAAACGTTAGAAACACAGTTTGAATCTCACCTAAGTACTTGGCGAGAAGATGAAAAAGCAGCTTTAGAATTATTAAAAATCGTAGGAGACTTACGCTTTGATCGCTCTATTGAAATTATTCTTTTTCGTCGGGACATTTATGACTCTCGACCAACAGAAGTCATGAACGATCATCTTTTTGCAAAGAATTATTCTAAGCAACCCATTACAATCCAAATGAGTGTAGAAATTGCAAAAGCAATTTCAAAACTTGATTTAGCTCCGTCTCGTATTGACTTGGGTAAATTAGCCACTCAATGGTTGAGCTCCGAAGAAAGCTGGGACAACATCGATCACTTTGTTGCGGAGGAATTGGCCAATTTCATTGGAGAGGAAGCAAAAGCAGCCAAAGTAATTACACCAAGAGATGTTGTCTTGTACGGTTTTGGTCGTATTGGTCGTTTGGCGGCTCGTTGTTTGATTCAAATGATGGGACGTGGAGAGCAATTGCGTTTGAAAGCCATTGTGTTGCGTCAAAAAAACAAAAAAAACCCGTACGAAGAATTACTAAAACGTGCTTCTTTGTTGCGTAAAGATTCGATTCACGGCAAGTTCCGTGGAACGATTAGTGTAGACCAAGAAAACAATCAATTGATTGTCAACAGTTGTCGAGTACAAATCATTTTTGCCAATAGCCCAGAAGATATTGACTATACAGAATATAGCATCAAAGATGCGATTCTAATTGACAATACTGGCGCATGGAGAGACAAAGAAGGCCTAAGCCGTCATTTGCGTCCAGGTATTAAGCAAGTTTTGTTTACGGCTCCAGGTAAAGGCATCAAGAATATCGTTCATGGCATCAACCAAAAGGATTTAAATTTCCAAGAAGACACCATTTTTTGTGCCGCTTCTTGTACAACCAATGCCATTGCACCAGTCTTAAAAGTATTGCACGACAAGCTAGGCGTCAACAATGGGCACTTAGAAACGATTCATGCTTATACGAATGCTCAAAACTTGTTGGACAACTATAACGCTAAAGAAAGACGGGGTTCGGCTGCGGCTATCAATATGGTCATTACCTCTACTGGGGCAGCGGATGCGGTTAGTAAAGTAATTCCAACGCTAGCAGGTAAATTGACTGGTTCTGCGATTCGTGTTCCAACACCAGATGGTTCTTTAGCGGTCATGACACTTAATGTTGCAAAAGAAACAACCGTTTCTGAAATCAATGAAATGATGCGTCAAGCCTCTTTGCATGGAAATTTGGTGGAACAAATTAAGTACTCGATTTCTAAAGAATTTGTTTCTTCGGATGTCATTGGATCGGCAGCAGCATCTATTTTTGATGCCCCTTCTACCAAAGTTGGAAAGGATGGAAAAACCATTACCGTTTATGTTTGGTATGATAACGAGTATGGTTATACGCGTCAGGTTTTACGTTTGGCAAAATATGCCGCTCAAGTAAGACGTTACCGTTATTATTAGACAAATGGTGCCAATAGCACTCAAAATAATGTTATAGATAAGATAGGAACTATCCTCTATGATAGTTGTGTTATTAAAAGCTCTCAGATTAATTCTGAGAGCTTTTTTACCTTGAAGTAGTTTAGAATAAAAACTCCTTACTTTTGACGGAGTTCAATAGAAATTATCACGAATACGTTCCCTTAAACAGACCAACAATGCAAAAAATACGTTCCATACTTCTATCCTTTACCTGTTCTATCCTTTTTATTAATGCGACCTCTGCCCAACTCAATTTATCCTCTGGGTCGGGAGCGCTTAGAAACAACACAACAGGCGTTCGGAATACCGCTCTGGGCAACGATTGCCTAAGCAATAATTCTTCTGGCAGTTACAACACGGCTTCTGGCACAGGAAGCTTGTACAACAATCGATCAGGAAAAAGCAATACGTCGATTGGTTATCAGTCGCTTTATAGAAATACTTCTGGTACAGAAAATGTTGCCGTAGGAGCCAATGCATTGAATAGTAATAGTACAGGAAATTACAACAGTAGCCTGGGGACCTTTGCTTTGGGTTTTAATAGAAATGGAATGAACAATACCGCAACGGGCTATCATGCGCTCATGAGCAATACGTCTGCTTCTGCCAATACGGCTTTTGGAGCCTATTCCTTACAAAGTAATACCACCGGTGAAAATAATGTTGCTTTAGGCTATTACGCCTTATATAATAATAGTATTGGAAACAGTAATGTTGCTTTAGGAACCAATAGTTTAGGGAATAATTCCTCTGGAAATTATAACCTAGCAAGTGGGCATCATTCTATGATGAGAAACACAACAGGGAGTTACAACATTGCTTTGGGGGCTAATTCTTTGCACAATAACCTTAACGGGAACAACAACATCGCTCTAGGTTATTCGACCATGTATAAGAACGTTTCGGGCTTGAATAATTCAGCCATTGGAGGCAATAGTATGGAGAATAATTCTTCTGGCGACTACAACACCGCACTCGGTTTTCAAACACTAAGAGACAATAAAACAGGCAATGACAATGTTGCGATTGGACACGATGCTTTGCTTAGAAATACGGCAGGAAATAAAAATACAGCACTTGGCTACAATGCTTATGGTCGAGGCTTTGCCTATGGCAACTCTACGGCAATTGGGGCGAACTCGCATGTCACGGCAAGTAATCAAATGCGCTTTGGAGATGACAAGGTGACTAGTATTGGGGGAAAGGTTTCTTGGTCTAAATTATCCGACAAACGGTTCAAAGTCGATGTTCAAGAAAATGTTCCTGGGCTAGATTTCATTAATTTATTAGCGCCTGTTACCTATTATATTGATAACGAAAAATTAAGAGATTATCAAGGGGTTGAAACCTGTGAAGCATCGGATACGAATTGGGTTCGAGAAGCTGGTTTTTTGGCGCAAGACGTAGAAAAAATAGCACAATCTTTAGATTTTGAATTTAGTGGCGTGGACAAACCGCAGTCTGTTGAAGATTTTTATGGCTTGCGTTATGCTGATTTTACGGTTCCCTTGGTCAAAGCGGTACAGGAATTATCACAAGAAAACGACTTATTAAAAGCAAAAATTAAAACCTTAGAAGGCGCTCAAAAACGATTGGCTACTTTAGAAAAAGAAATGGCTGACATCAAGGCTTTGTTAAACACCAATGCTACAATAGACTAAGGATTATGACAACAAAAATGCACCAAGGCGTAGGCTTATTAATTAGTAATACGGACAAAACACAATTTTTTGTACAAATCAAGGACGAACACTATCCTTACGAAGCTTGGCGAGGGGCTTGTGCTTTTTGGGGTGGGGCTATAGAAACTGGCGAGGACGCATTAAGGGCTGTAGAACGAGAATTAGAAGAGGAAATTCCTGAGGCAGCACGCTTCTTAAAGCAGGTTCCTAAAAAGAAAATCAACTACTATTTAATTGATAACAAGATGGTTGTTAATCCTTTTGGCTTAACGGTATTTGAGGCAATTGTCTCGACAGAAGACTTGCAAAAAATTGC
The DNA here is from genome assembly GCA_902727865.1 of uncultured Aureispira sp. Lineage (GTDB taxonomy): Bacteria > Bacteroidota > Bacteroidia > Chitinophagales > Saprospiraceae > Aureispira. The sequence goes on from CACVAQ010000154.1 coordinate 4,801, forward strand.
ACAAACTAGGGTTTTGGAAGGTCGAGCCTTACTCCTATCGAAAAGCGATTTATTAGAAAGAAAATGGATCTGGGGCATGGACTTTATTTTTAAAACATATTTAGAAACAGTAAAAAAATAAGGCTCTTTGAGTTGTCAAAGAACCAAAAATAAGATGACCATTCCTAAGGAGCGTCTTTAGTTTTATTTGGTAACGTATACTAAAATTGGTCTGATTTTAGTTTAATAGAAAGGTAGCTTGTCTAAGTTTACAAACAATCGACCAGCCTAAACTGATTACTTTCAAACCAATACTGTATCTATAAGTCAAACGCTCTACACTTAAAAACATTCATAAACATCTTCACTGAAACGGTTTAAATTAAATTTTATGAAAACATATTTGTTATTGCTACTCAACTTATCGTTCTGTTGTCAAATGTATGCAACAGATGTAGATACAACGTTCATTATAGAATCAAAAGCCGCTATGCGTGGTTTAATTGAGGATGTATTGACCAGCCAGAGTTTAAAAATACGAGAAGAAGCTTCTAAAGAACTAGAAGTGCTCTTAGAAAAAACCTTGAACCAAAAAGAATCGCTTGAACATGATTTCGCTCAATTAGAAGGGGTTTCTATCGTTCAGCCAGAAGATAAAGCACTTAGAATTTTTACATGGCAATTGTATATTGATAAAGAGCATTATCAATATCGTGGTTTTATACAAACCAAGGAAGGCAAAGTCTATCGCTTGAAAGACAACTCCGACGATATGCGTACCGTAGAATTTAGTATTCACAAACCAGAAAACTGGTATGGGGCTTTGTATTATAACCTGCAAGAATTTAAGTCGGAAGGTAAAACCATGTATTTATTGTTTGGATACGATGCCTTTGATTTTTACAATCGAAGAAAACTACTCGATGTCCTTTATTTTGACAATTCGGGACGGCCTCGTTTTGGAAAGTCCGTCATAGAAATCAAGGACGGATCGGGGCGAATGCGCAAAGTAAAACGCTTTGTCATGGAATATTCTTCTAGCGTTAACGTAACACTTAACTACTCAAAAGAACAGGAAAAGGTTATTTACGATCACCTTGTCTATGGTTCTCCAATAAAAGGGGTTGGTCCTTCTAATGTTCCCGATGGTAGTTATTCTGGACTAAAACTAGGCAAAAGTGGTTTTTGGGAATACATTAGCAAAGTACACAAAGATGATCCTGCCAATATATTGGTAGATGCCACTAGTTATGAACGCATGATCCAAAATGAAAAAGAACAACCTAAAAAGCAGCAAAAAGATTTGTTTGGTCGAAAGAAATAATGCGCTATAGGCTTTGAAACAAAAAAATAGGATTAATCAACTAGTTGATTAATCCTATTTTTTTGCTATTTTACCAACCTTTAGTAGTGCTTAAATTTTACTACATAAAAAACACCTCATAAGAAACCAAATATATGTACACACTGTGGCTAATGCCTGACAATCTTGCTTATCAAAAGTTGAGCACATTAATTGTAGATTTGAGTACAACACATGATACGCCTACTTTTGAGCCTCATGTGACGCTCTTAAGTGGTATCACGGACGAAACTTCGGTTGCAATTCAAAAAACAGAAGAATTAGCCAACAGCTTAATTCCTGTTTCTGCCACCTTAACTCGGATTGAGTTTCTGGAAGTGTACTATCGTTGTTTGTTTTTTTGTACGAATAAGAGCGAAGATTTGATGGAGGCTCGAATCTTGGCAGAAGCAATTTTTGAACACACGAAAATTGATCCTTTTATTCCGCACGTCAGTTTTTTGTATGGCTCTTTGCCCATTTTTCAAAAAGAAGCCATCATCGGGGCATTGGGCGATAGCTTTTTTATGGATTTTAGAATGCCTAAACTTTGTTTGGTCAAAACGCAACGCACGCCCGAACATTGGGAATTAATGGCAGAATTTGAGTTGTAGGTCTACTCTGTTGTTGTGCTCTCATTAAAAAAAAGCCAATTATAGAAACCTCATGCTCTAAAAACCGTATACTTGTATATCATAAATAAACGCTAACCGATGAATTT
>CACVAQ010000155.1:0-3741 GCA_902727865.1 uncultured Aureispira sp.
TAAATAAATAAGAGGGTTTATGACCAATAAAAAGTAGCTTATTTTAATAACAAAAAAAAGCCTATAGTAAATAAATACTATAGGCCTTGCAATAAATTGCTATCTGTCTTACTTCAAAGAAGTAACAGTCTACTTATTTTTAGTAACAGTATTCGTTTGCTTCGATCAATGGCTTAGCGATTGCTCTACGAGCATCTCTAACATTGACTGTTTTGTATTTTGCATAACGTTTAACGCCCATTAGCATCATACGCAACGGCTCTCCTTCTGCAAAAGAACAAAGTGCATCTTTTGTGTTTTTAGCAATACGATCCAATGCATCAAATAAGAATACCTCTAAAATATGTGTTGGAATGGTTACATCGCCACCTTTTAGAGCCAATTTCTGAACTCTCAACAACAAAGATTCACAGGTAAATACATCCATCATGACATCTGAAATGTTCATGGTGATTTGTTGCTCCATTTTCAGATCCAACGTACCATCCATTTGAGCTTTTGCTGCACCACCCGCTACAATCAACAAGATTTTTTTCATGTTTTTCACAACATCCACCTCTGCTCCAAAAGCACCTTCTGTTTTAGAACCCGTTGGCATAGACGTTAGTTCTTTTTGAACAGCCCATGCTGGTCCAACCAAATCAATATGTCCTTTCATGGCACGCTTCAAAGTCATTGCCAAAGTCAACAAGCGATTAATTTCGTTTGTTCCTTCAAAAATACGGTTGATACGAGCATCGCGATAATGGCGGGCCGCTTCGTACTCCTCAGAGAAACCATTTCCACCATGAATTTGAACCGTTTCATCGACCACATAGTCCAACATTTCAGAACCCATTACTTTTAGCATCGCACATTCTACAGCATATTCTTCCGCAGCGATCAATTTAGCTTCTGCATAAGAGACCCCTTTGCCATTGTCATACAAAGCTTGTGCTTTTTGTTGTAACAACATAGAAGTACGGTACAAAGCAGATTCTACCGCATAAATTTGAATAGCTTGCTCTGCCAACTTGTATTGAATTGCTCCAAAACTAGCAATAGGCTGCTTAAATTGGTGGCGCTCATTCGCATATTTAATACCAACACGAGCATTCCGTTTAGCAGCACCCAAAGCCATTACACCCAACTTGAAACGACCAACATTCAAGACGTTAAAGGCAATTAAATGTCCTTTTCCAACTTCTCCTAGAACCGCTGATTTCTCTACTTTTACATTCTCAAAGAATACCTGACGAGTAGAAGATCCTTTGATCCCTAGTTTGTCTTCCTCTGCACCAAGGCTTACCCCTTCGGCAGTCGCATCAATCAAAAAGCCTGTAAATTTATCCCCATCTACTTGAGCAAACACGATAAACACGTCTGCAAATCCAGAATTGGTAATCCACATTTTTTGTCCAGAAACTAGGTAATGTTTCCCATCTGCTGTAGGCATTGCTTTTGTTTTAGCTGCCAAAGCATCCGATCCCGAACTCGGCTCTGTCAAACAGTAAGAAGCAACCAATTCACCAGAACACAATCCTGGTAAATATTGTTTCTTTTGTTCTTCTGAACCATAATAAAAGATAGGCAACATTCCAATACCTGTATGCGCAGAAACCGCTACAGAGAAACACCCTGCATACCCAATTTCTTCTGCAATAATAGTGTTTGTGTTAGTATCCATTGGCATTCCGCCATATTCCTCTGGAATATGAGGGCCTAATAAACCCAACTCTCCAGCAACAAGCAATTTTGCTTTTGCTAGGCCTTCTTCTTGTTTTTCAAGTGCTTTATAATTCGGTTCGATTTCTGTATTTACAAAATCTTTTACCATTCCACGGATCATATCCTGTTCCTCATTGGTATCTTCTGGAGTAAAAGTATCTTGTGGTAAAGAGTCTTTTATAATAAACTCACTTCCTTTTAAAACTTCAGTTGTTTTACTGTCTACTACGTCTGCCATAATTATGGTATTTAATGATTTTCTATCCGCTCAATTTAGTACAATCAATTATTCTACTGAATTCAGCTTTATTTTATAAGTTGATTTTTGGTAATATTGGCTGGTTTGTCAATGGTATTTTAAACAAAAGACTAAACTATAAATGCAATATTAGTTTAACAGTCTGTCCTAAACGCAAAGAAAGAGGTAACGCTTTGATGCGCAACCTCTCTCTTTTCCCAAAAAGGACAAAATATTTTTCGATTTATTCCTACAAAGGTAAGAAAAAAAATTAAAATTTACGTATCCTATAAAAAAAAGAAGGAAATTTGGGAAACACTCCCAGAATAGCCAATACTTCCTTTTTAAATACAAACAGCCATATAATCAAAAGGTTGTGTCCAATCAAAAAAAATTCTACCATTTATAAAAGTAACACTCCCTTGATTCCTTCACGACGTTTGTTCGCTCGCTTTGTTCGTTCGGATAGCAAAAGAACCTTGAATTTTAATCCTCTAAAATAAAAAATGCTTTATTGGAGAACAATACTGTTCCAATAAAGCATTTTTTTGCGAAGTAGTGAGAAAACAACAACTTTTTGTCCCTACTTACAATTTGTCTCCCAATATCTCCAAGGCTCCCCCCAGATTTATTTAATGGCTACAAATCCATTTTACTTACTTAAATACAAGTTCATCCTTACTGTAGACTAATTTGGTGCTCACCAATCATCTTACGAATATTGATTAGTGCATAACGCATTCGACCCAGCGCAGTATTGATACTAACATTGGTTAGCTCTGCAATTTCTTTGAAGCTTAACTCAGCATAATGTCTGAGTAAAATAACTTCTTTTTGTTCTTGTGGCAACGCTTCGACTAATTGTCTAACCTTTGCATAGGTTTGACTCTTAATCATCTTACTTTCTTCATTGTCATCATTGCTATTAATCAGGTTAAAGATATCAAAATCTTCTGATGGCGTGATGGTTTTTCTTCGCTTGTTCTTGCGAAAAAAGTCAATACATAGATTGTAAGAGATGCGTAGTGCCCACTGTAGGAATTTTCCTTCTTCATTATACTTACCTGATCGGAAAGTATCTATGATCTTTATGAAGGTTTCTTGGAAAATGTCGTTGGCCAAATCTGTATCCTTTACAAACATGTAGATAGATGTATAGATTTTACCTTTGTGGCGGGTGAGCAATGTTTCAAATGCTCTCTCATCTCCTCGTATATACGTGCGGATGAGGTCTCTGTCGGTACAAGACTTACTACTTTGCATAATTACTTTGATTTTACTTACTTACAACTAAAAAAAATGCTAGGGAGTAAAATTTTCGGCGATAGGCTAAATTTTTTGTTTAAGAAATAATATTTTTTTTATTAAAAGAAATAGACTTCATCAAGAACCTTTTTATTTTTGTGTTCTTGAATTGTTAAAGGCTATTCAAATCTCGCAACAAACACAAAGTATATTTTGCGATGCGGCAGTTTGAACAAATAAAGTTAACTTTTTTTGTTAGAAGTTACCTTATCTTCAAACTGTTTTCTTTGTTATTTAACAGTTCACTGTCTTGTGATTGTACGAACGATTACTGTTTTTTTTTGTTTTTGCTTTTAGATTGCAGGATCACAGGTTAATTGATGGTTCACAAAATAAGATTTGTTATATTGTGATGGTATTTTAATTGAAGTACTATTCATAATCATAATACTTCGTGGGATTTTTAGTTTTTTTACCAAAAAACATAAAAACCATTTCATATTAGCTTGATTATCAATAATTTAATTAAACTAACAATTCAAAGCTATCTT
>CACVAQ010000155.1:3841-6801 GCA_902727865.1 uncultured Aureispira sp.
TTTTCCACGAAGTAATGTAATCACTTAAATACCATTTAAAACAAAGTGTCGTTTCATCCATTTTATAAAATCGGCTTTTTTTTGATTTTATAGGTGATCGCAACTCGCAATATCATTGTATGTTCTTTCTTTTCACTAAACTATTTACGTTAATTTAGTTTATAAGGTTTCAATTTAATGACGAAAAAAAAATCTATTCATATTATAGGCGCTCGTGCCAATAACTTACAAAATATTGATATTGAGATTCCATACAACCAACTAATCGTGGTAACAGGCGTCTCTGGATCTGGTAAATCTTCTTTGACAATTGACACCCTCTATGCAGAGGGGCAACGTCGATATGTAGAAAGTTTGTCTTCTTATGCACGTCAATTCTTGATGCGAATGAAGAAACCAGATGTCGATAATATCAAAGGTCTTTGTCCTGCCATTGCGATTGAACAAAAAGTAGGCACTAAAAATGCCCGTTCAACCGTTGGTACTCTGACAGAAATATATGACTACTTACGTATTCTTTATGCTCGTATAGGAAAAACCTTTTCTCCTATAACTAATCAAGAAGTCAAAAAGCATACCGTTTCTGATGTGGTCGATTATGTTTTGTCTTTAGACGAAGGAACACGCGTCTTATTGCTAATCCCTTTTATGCAACGAGAAGGGCAAACCTTACCCAAAACCCTAAACTTTCTACTACAAAAGGGCTATACAAGGGTATTATACAAGGGAAAGCTTCAAAAAATAGAAGTTTTAATTGAAAAAGTAGAAGATATAAAAAATCCTACAGAAGATTTAAAAATTTTAATTGACCGTTTTGTAGCGACCAAAGAGGACGAGGACAATGCGAAGCGAATTGCGGATTCTTCTCAAATAGCCCTTCAAGAAGGTCATGGTATTTGTATCGTTCAAGATACCGATGGAAATGCGGAAGTGTTTAACAATAAGTTTGAATTAGATGGGATACTGTTTGAAGAACCGACACCGCAACTATTCAACTTTAATAGTTCCTTTGGTGCTTGTCCTTCCTGTGAAGGTTATGGGCAGGTGATGGGAATTGACGAAGACAAGGTTATTCCCGATAAAACTAAATCTATTTTTGAAGAGGCGATTGTCTGTTGGCGTGGAGAGAAAATAGGGCGCTGGCGTCAAAAATTTCTAAATGTTGCGCATCAACTTGATTTCCCCGTCCATACTCCTTACCGAGAATTAACAGAAGCACAACGTCGTGTTTTGTGGACTGGTAATGAGCTTTTTGATGGTATTGATACCTTCTTTAAAGAACTAGAAGCCAAAACGTATAAGATTCAAAACCGAGTCATGTTGGCTCGTTATAGAGGAAAAACTAAATGCCCGACTTGTGGCGGTTCTCGTTTGCGCAAAGAAGCCTTGCATGTTTGGATTGGGGGCAAAAGAATTTCTGATTTAATTCATATTCCGATTGAAGATTTTTATGCCTTTTTTGAAAACCTAGAGCTTTCGGATACGGACTATGAAATTTCACGTCGTCTAATTATCGAAATCAAGACACGCCTTCAATTTATGTTGGATGTTGGCTTGAATTATTTAACAATTGATCGAATTTCTTCCACCTTGTCTGGGGGAGAAATTCAGCGGATTCATTTAACCCGTTCTTTAGGGTCTAACTTAACGAGTTCTTTATATATTTTGGATGAACCTAGTATTGGTTTGCATCCAAGAGACACCACTCGTTTGGTCAAAGTACTTAGAGCCTTAAGAGATTTAGGAAATACGGTGGTGGTGGTGGAACACGAGGAAGATATAATTGCCAGTGCTGATTATTTGGTTGACATTGGACCACATGCAGGCGTGCATGGAGGAAAAGTCGTTTTTGCGGGCCCTTATGAAGACATTCACAGCGAAGCCGCAGATTGCTTGACAGCTAAATACATGAGTGGTCGTATGGGCATTGCTGTTCCTACGCATCGTCGGACCTCTACACAATCTATTACGATAAAAGGAGCTAGACAACACAACCTAAAAGATATTGATGTTACCTTTCCACTCAATGTTTTTATTGCTGTATCGGGCGTCAGTGGTAGTGGAAAAACAACGCTGATCAAGCAGATTTTATATCCTGCTATGATGCATCAATTGGGCGAAGGCACTGAAAAACCTGGGGCACATAGCTCTATAGAAGGCGATACGAAGGCGATCAACCGTATTGAAATGGTGAACCAACAACCGATTGGAAAATCCTCTCGTTCTAATCCTGTTACTTATGTAAAGGCTTATGATGCGATTCGTAAATTATTCTCTAGCCAACAAGCCGCTAAAATCAAAGGTTTTAAACCCAAACATTTTTCTTTTAATGTAGAAGGGGGGCGTTGCGAAACCTGTAAAGGTGCTGGTGAAACGATTGTAAGTATGCAATTTTTGGCAGATGTCCGCTTAACTTGTGACGATTGTAATGGTTTGCGGTTCCAAAATGACGTTTTGGGCGTTCGTTATAAAGACAAAAACATTTATGACATTCTTAATCTTACGGTAGAAGAAGCCTTGGTCTTTTTTGCTGATAATGATGATATCATTTCTAAAATCCAACCTTTATTCGATGTTGGATTAGGATATATTGGCTTGGGGCAACCTTCTAGTACCTTGAGTGGTGGAGAGGCGCAACGAGTAAAATTGGCGTCCTTCTTAGCGAAAGAAAATAGCCGTGAAAAAATCTTATTCATCTTTGATGAGCCTACAACGGGCTTGCATTTCCACGACATTCAAAAATTACTAGATGCCTTTAATGCCTTGGTTGAAATTGGGCATTCTATTATTGTCATTGAGCACAATTTGGATGTGATAAAATCAGCCGATTATGTCATTGACTTGGGTCGAGATGGTGGGATCAAAGGGGGAGAACTTTTATATCAAGGAACGCCTGAAGGTTTGACAAAAGTAGAAAAGTCTTATACGGGAGAATACTTGAAGGATAAATTATAAGGAAC
>CACVAQ010000156.1 GCA_902727865.1 uncultured Aureispira sp.
TTTTAGCTATCAAAGTATTAAAAAGCTGATAATCAAACTAATGCAAGATGCTTTTTTATGTTTTTTATAAAAAAACTAAAAAATCAACGGAGTATTACTCTATACGAACAAACGTCATTCTAACAAGGAATGACGTTTGTTGATTGTAGCGACTACAATTATCCAAATTTTAAAAAAATGAATGCCTGGCAAGAACTCGTACGACAAGCTTTGATTGGAAATATTTCTAGTAAGAAAATTTCGCCCCTTCTCTTGGAGCAATTCCAACAGTACGGCCTACATTTATCTCCCAATCAGGCGCCCGAAGCGATCTTACTCAAAGCGGCTGCCATACAAAACAAATTGTATAGCGTTGCTCAAATTCCACCATCTATTCCTTCGGAGCTAGGGCAAATTGCTCCTGAAGAGACCTTAGAGTATTGCCACATTCAACGACGATACCAACTCCAATACATTCTGAAACATCGCTACGATGAAATGTTAATTGAACTCTTGGACTTATTAAAAGATAGATGTCAAATTATTCCGCCAGACCTACTGCCAGAGTTATTAAATTATGGTATCAAACGTCCCTTAACTCAAGCGCTAATTATTGCTTGTATTGGAAACAGAGGGCATTGGTTGGCTCCATTTTCAGAAAATTGGGCTTATGTACAATCTTCAACAGAAACAGAGGAAGTCTTTTTTTATGGAAAGCAGGAAGAGCGCTTCAATTTCCTTCGAAAAATACGGTTGGACGATCCCTCTCGTGCACTCCAATTGTTAGAACAAGTCTGGGATAGCGAAAGTTTTAATACCAAAGCTAGTTTCTTAAAAGTATTGCAACAGAACCTCTCTCCTAGCGATGAAGCTTTTTTAAATACAGCGCTGGAAGACAATCGGCAAGAAGTTCGCAGCCAAGCCGCTATTTTATTGGCTTTAATTCCAAGCAGTCAATTGGTTCAACGAATGCAAACCTTAGTTAGTCAATTAGTTATTTATGATGCTTCGAAAGAAAATATTCAAGTAGCATTGCCTGCCACTTGCACCAAAAGAATGAAAACAGATGGGATTGCGCCTCGCCAAACGTTCATCAAAGACCACGGTCCCAAAGCCAATCAATTGGCACAAATCATTGCCAAAATACCGCCCGAATGGTGGGAAAAACAATTGGATAAAAACCCCCAAGAACTTTTTGTATTGGCTGCCAAGACAGAATGGAAAAATGTATTTGTTTGGGGCTGGGCTATGGCGGCTAAAAACTTTCGATCAGAAGCGTGGGTTCTTGCTTGTCACCAATTTTATTTAGATACTTTTTTTAGACACAATTGGTCCAACTTCTCTATAGATTTCCTCTATCAAGACTTACCCAATGACTTGTTTAACACCTTAGCTGGAGAATATTTAAAGACAGACAATCGGCCTACTTTATCAGACGATCACCCCATTGTTTCTTTTCTATTGGCAGAGGGGCAATCTTGGAATGAAAGCATTAGCAAAAAGATCATTCAACGCATAAAAAATACGATAGAACAAGATACTTATGTCTTTCATTGGAATATAAAAGCGGTTATCAAAAGAGCTGCATTTTCGATTCCGCCTAAATTATACGAAGTTGTAAAAGAGGGCTGGCCTACTCAATCTTATGGTTGGCATTCTTGGCAAAAAGAAGTAGACAACATGTTGTCTATCCTCAAAGTTCGTCAAGAAATTCTTACCTTAGAAGATGATTTAATTTAGTTTTCGGGATTAAAACAAGCTTGAAAAGGCTCTCAAGGTCAGCAAGTCATCTTCGTATTCGCCTTCAACCAAAGGGTATATATCCACATAGCGCACTTTTGTCATCGTGTTGTACTCTCCTATACTATGGTCTAGGTAAATTAAAGCGGCAACTCCGTAGCGGCGATCTTCTTCTAAGTAGCCTTTACAGTAGATTTTTACATCAAATTGTCCTGTTTCGGGAACGATAGCATAACGCAATAAAATTTCATGTTCTTCAAATTGAACCCCGTCAATTATCGCTGGCAAAAAACCAATAGCTTGTCGATACTTGCAGGTTTTCCAACCTGTTATCACAGGAAAGGCATTACAGAGTTCTTCGACCCAAGGAATTCCTTCTTTTCGACCATCACAGCTAATGATCAAGATATAATCGCCATTCTCTTCCATGGTCAACTCTGGAATCAACAGGTCACAATAAGCCTCTAACTCTGTACAAAGGGCTTCATAAGGTTTCGGATCTGTAAAATCGCTTTTTAAAAACGCCTCTAAAGTCCCTTTATGATTTGCCAACCAAATCCAAAAATCAATCGCTTCCATTCAACCTTGTTCTGCTTATTTAAGCATTCGGTGCTTTTTGAATTTTCAAACAAAAAGCACCGAATTTTTTCTTGAAGTTGTTTAAACTTCTAAATTAATAGATTCCCACAACATATCTTTCAATTCCAGTATTCCCATTTGTGCGACAGAAGAAATAAATATAGTAGGAACATTGGGCGGTAATTCTGCCTTTAATAATTCCTTTAATTCTTCGTCTAAGAGATCCGCTTTTGTAATGGCCAAAATATGTGGCTTGTCCAACAGTTCTTCGTTATACTGTTGCAACTCATTCACCAAGATACGATACTCCTTGGCGATATCGTCACTATCGGCAGGAACCATATACAACAAGGTTGCATTTCGTTCTATATGTCTCAAAAACCGATGTCCAAGTCCTTTTCCTTTGTGTGCGTCTTCTATAATCCCAGGAATATCAGCCATTACAAAAGAGCGATTGTTCCGATAACTAATCATTCCTAAATTAGGCACTAAAGTCGTAAATGGATAATCAGCAATTTTAGGTTTTGCAGCAGAAAGCACCGACAACAACGTAGATTTACCCGCATTTGGGAAACCAACTAAGCCGACATCTGCTAAAACTTTTAGTTCAAATATCTTCCACTCTTTAAGTCCTTCTTTTGCTGGAGAAGTATAGGTTGGGATTTGATTCGTTGGCGATTTAAAATGCCAGTTTCCTTTTCCTCCACGTCCACCAGGCGTAACAATAACCGTTTGTCCGTCTTCAGTGATTTCATGCTCTACTTCTCCTGTTTCAGCATTTTTTATCAAAGTTCCCAAAGGCACGTCTAAGATAATATCTTTTCCTTCTGCTCCAGAGGAACGGCTTGAGCCACCATTTTCGCCTCTAGTTGCAATGACGTGTTTTTTATATTTCAAATGTAACAAGGTCCACATTTGGCTACTTCCTCTAGCTATGATATGTCCTCCACGTCCACCATCTCCACCGTCAGGTCCCCCTTTACAGGTCAGTTTGTCTCTAAAAAAATGGGCTGATCCTGCTCCACCTTCCCCTGAACGACAACAAATTTTCACATAATCTATAAAATTCGAACTATCCGCCATAACATTAATCTCTATTATAATATATCTATGAGTTCATAATACTCTCAAACAAAAGGACAAAGTTACACTTTAAGTTTCAGACTATGAAGCTGTTTAAATAATATCTTGTTTTTTGATCTTTTTAATTTTAATTCCAATGGTAGTTTTGGCGATCTAGCTTTCTTTTTTCTATCAATTAACCAATTGAAAATAACGCTTCTACGGAACTACATAATTCTGTATACTTATTTAGAATAAGTAATTTTCTGTTCGATAAATTGGTCCGCTACATCATTATAATTATAACGAATCTTCGTTGTCCAATTTCCATTTTCATCGTATTCGTACTTATATCGGTACGTATCCGAAGGATTTACAGCACCATCTCCTGTAAATGCCGCATCTTTTATCTTATTTCCTTTGGCATCGTATACTGATTTTCGTTTATAACTAGGGGCGTTATTTCCTGTAAAAATAGACTGTTGAATCTCTTGCCCCGCTTCATTGTAGGTGTATAATTGTTTGAGTTGCAAGACCTCTTTTTCATCATAAATATTGGTCTCTCTTAAAAGCCCTTTTTCATCGTAGGCATGTTTACTTTTACTTTTGCCTTTGCTTTCTACAAAAGAAGCTACATTCTCGCTCTCGTTACCCGCTTCATCATAGGTATACGTCATTTGTTTCACTAATTTGTCATTGACATATTCATCACTAGTCGTCAATTGCTTTTTGTCCTTATACGTATAGGTTGTTTTTCGAGTCACTCCCTCGTCAGAATAAGCAGCTTCCAACAAATTGTTATCATCGTCATAAGTATATTTCCACGTACTAACTACTTCTTTTTTTTCATCATAAGTCACTAAGGCCACTTTATTCCCAAAAGTATTGTACGTCGTTTTTATCCCTCCTTTCATTGCACCATTTGTCACATAGCCCTCTTTAATCTTTGCTTCATAGACCAAAACTTCTCTAGATTCTATCTTTCCACGCAAGTTCTTTTTAGCTAAGTCATTTTCAAGCATTGGCTTTGAGCTTTCTGCGGTCGTATCTTCCGTTTCCGTTGCGGCAACGGCTCCATTCGTCCCTACCTCCCTTGGATTTTGTTCTGAAGTACAAGCCATCAAATTACACATCAAAAGAATTACTACTAAGTATTTTATCATTTTGTTTGTTTTTGTTGCGTTACAACATGTTTTTTGTCAAAATTAAAGCTGCGCTAATCTACGATTTGTTCAAAAAAAACGCTTGCTCTTCGATCCTAAAACCATGCTGTAAGGTCTATTTTTATAACAACTTTCGTTTTTTTTTATTAAAAAAAGGCATTTATTCTACGCTAGAAAATAATTACACTGTAAAGCTTCAAAAATTATATCAAAAAATATAAAAAAAGAATAAAATTATTAACTTTATAAGCAATAAGAATATAGCTCAAGCCCAAGACCTATGGAGGTTTGACTAATATCCTCAAAGATATGGCTATACTCTTTTAAATTTCTCTGTACATAGAAACCTATTCGTGAAGCATATGAAAATTTTTCTAAAAAAGGAAGGCATTTCTTTTTATGAAGATTTAAAAAGTGATAATGATAAAATCGCAGAAATAGTAAAATCTAAAAAAGGAAAAGAAAAACGATTACAGAAAAAAACAGAAAGAGCTAGAGCAAAAAAATATGATTAAAAGTAAATTATTATTCTGCTTGTTTTCTCTACTAATCACAAATAGCCTTTTTGCTTGTTCTTGTCCAAAAAATAATCCAGAAGAATTAGTATTAGATTATTTAAGTACAGATATACTATTTGAAGGAACTGTCTTAAAGATCAAACAGAAAAAAATACATACAAAAGTAGTTTTTAAAATTTCAAAAATTGAAAAAGGAAATTACACAAAGAAAAAAATAGTATTTTATATTGATAATTCATGTTCTTTTGAGTTAAAAAAAAATGAAAAGTGGTTCATAGGTGTTGACAATGAAAATAAATTGTACTATACAGACATTTGCTATACTAATTACAAAATAGATAGCTTTGCCTATTGTAACTTTCGTAGTATAATATTTTATCATTTCCTAAACGATAATAATTTTCGTCAGCTTTTTTTTGATCTCTGTAAAGCTTCAAAAATTATATAAAAAATTATAAAAAAAGAATAAAATTATTAACTTTATAAGCAATAAGAATATAGCTCAAGCCCAAGACCTATGGAGGTTTGACTAATATCCTCAAAGATATGGCTATACTCTTTTAAATTTCTCTGTACATAGAAACCTATTCGTGAAGCCTTAGCGTACTGAACATATTATGCAAGAAGAAGATTATATAGAGCAAGAGCAAGTCGCTCAGCAAGTTAACTTAGAAGAAAATTCTGGTTCCGATGATGGCACTTCGCCAAACACGCCACCTTCTACCCCTCCTAATAGTGAACCTCCGCCAATGACCAATGATTTGGGAGAAGCGGTTGTCATTAACACCACCACGATTCGAGTTGGAACGGACTATTTCAAACCTAAGTCAGAAGGAGAAGTGGATCAATTAATTGACCAACAACGGATTAATTCACAACAAAAAGAAATGTTCCAAGTGGGATACGAAGCGAACTACGGTAGCTTGCCCAAAGAACTTGTTGTAGAAGAAGAAGAAAAAGAAGACGCAACGGAAACGGTCGCTGCCGAACAAGAAGCGCAAGAACAAGTGATTCCTAATTCTATACTTCCTCAATCGAGCGACACAGAAGCCGAGACCGAGACAGCTGATAAGACCATCAACTTAAAAGAATTGGCTGGGGACGATTATCAATCGACTCCTAGTGGTACGGTAGACGAAGGAAGTGTTAAAGATATGCCCGTTCCGACTGAAATAGCTGCTCCGAGCAAAGAAGCGCCTTTAATTGACTTGGCTCAACTCTCTAGTGAGGCAGACAGCGCAAGTTCAGAAGAAGCTGCCCCTATCGCAAAAGTACCTTCTTTGACGCCAGAAACGGATTCGGACTTTCAGGCAATGACTGAAAAAATTGGTACACAAGGAGAACAAACACAAAAACACGAAAGTAGTGGCAAGGCGGTTGAAAAAGCAAAAAAAGCTTCTGTAGAACCTCAAAATAAGAAGCAAAGTTTGGCAGAAGTCAAACAGGTGGACAAAATAGAGTCCAAAGAAACGCCTGCCTTTGATACCAGTTCTTTTGTAGATACTTTAATGGCCAAAATTAAAGCCATTACACCAAAATCCGAAAAAGAAGCGGATGAGTTTAAAAACAAAAATAAAGTCAATGAAGTAAAATCAAGTACTTCTGGGCAAATTCAGCAAAAGAAAACAACCTCTGTAGGTCCCTTAGAATCTGCAACCAAAGAGACCCCCAATCAAGCAGGTATTAGCAGCAAAGCGGTCACGCCACTTGGCAAAGCTCCAATTGGACCAGCACCGAAAGA
>CACVAQ010000157.1 GCA_902727865.1 uncultured Aureispira sp.
CAACACACAAAAACAAACAAGCTTTGATTCCCATAAAATAGTTATTACCTTAGCCCAAGCTTAATGCCCATCCTCTACCAACAAAAGCAAGCCTTTCCGCATGAAAAAAAGTACTTACTTACAAGTTTTTGAACACCAAGTACTACGAGTCGATCAGCAGCAATTGACGCTGCAACAATTTGATGCCTTGGCCTATTTCAACGAGCAACACGAGCAAAAGTATTTCAGCTTGCTGCACAAAGGCGTTCGTTTTCGCCAATATGTTGGCGTGTTGCAAGTCGGAGAATTAACGATTGAAATCTTGCCCAAAACCGATCAGCACAAAAACAGCGCACAGAACTGGCAAAAAGTATTGTTAGACCTTTTGCACGCCTGCCAATTCATCAAAATAGATGCCTTAACCCAAGCTCCTCTACAACTAAAAACAAGCCCATTACTTTGGCTCTACATTGAATTATTTGTACAAGAAGTAGAACAATTATTATCACAAGGCCTGCAAAAAAACTACCGCAAACAAACCCAAAATGCGCCCAACTGGAAAGGACAAATCAACTTTGCCAAGCAATTGCAAAAAAACTTAACCCAACCACATCAAATTTACAGCAGCCACCAAACCTACGATTATCAACACCCCATTCATCAAGTCTTGTACAAAGCCCTTAAAATTGTCGAACAGTTTTGGATCAATCACCACCTAAAAAATAAAATTCAATACTTAATCAAAGCCTTTCCTCAACAACAAGATATTTTGGTAACCGAGGCCTCGTATGTGCATTTATACAAAGCACCAAAGTTTAATAAATACCATGCGGCCTTGGATTTGGCTCGAATGATTACCCTTCAATATAGTCCAGATATTCGATTGGGGAATTGTCCTGTTTTGGCAATTCTGTTTGATATGAATCAATTGTTTGAGCAATACATTCAACAACAACTCAAGAAAACCTTGGATAAAACTTGGCAGGTACAAGCCCAAAATTCTAAGCGTTTTTGGGGCAATAGAAACCTCCGTCCAGATATTTGGCTGAGCCACAAAGGGAATAATTACATCCTTGATACCAAATGGAAAATATTAAAACGCCCCGCTCCTTCTGACGAAGATTTGCGTCAAATGTATGCTTATAATCATAATTTTGAAGCGAGTAGAAGTTTGTTGATTTATCCCAATGTCTTTGGCTTATCCCAACGCAGCGAGGCCTATGCACAGCCCAATTTGATAGCAGGCAAAGCCGTGACGCATTATTGCAAAGTTGTTTTTGTGGATATTTTAAATAAAAAAGGTACCTTAAACACAAATATTGCTTCTGATATTATTCAACATTTAGACCTTACTTAATACAGTGTGTAATAAGTTATTAAATAGTGGGCAAGTATGGTATCAGACACTTTGAAAGTGTCTGATACCATACTTCAAACACCCTAACTATTCTTTAGGTATAATTATTTAATTTTTGATCTATTGAAACTTTTACACACTGTACTTAATCTATTTTTTAAGTAAGCATTGAATTCTTAATTTTGTTTATGACAACTGCTTTAGCTTCCGAAACAACAAGGACTTCCAAGGCGACAACTTGGGTCATTCGAATCCTTACTTTTGCATTTTTTACTCAAATGCTTTTGTCCGCTAACCTATGGTTTCCTTATGACCGTTCTTATCCTACGGTTCCGCTACTTTATTTTTTAGATTTTAATTTGGGAAATATACTAACCAACCTACTTAGTGGAGGCTTTTTAGTCAGTTTTGCTTGTGCTGGATTTTCTCTAAAATGGAGAAAACAAGCGCTTGGAATTGGTTTAAGTTGTTTGTTTCTATTAATCTTGGAAGACATCAATCGTTTTCAAGCTTGGGTTTATATTTATACTACTTTGCTGGGGCTGATTGCTTGGAGTTTATGGCTAAAACAAGGGCATAAATTATTAATTAGCTTACAATTCGTTCTAGCAATGGTCTATTTTTGGACAGGTGTTCAGAAACTCAACATTCAATTTATCACCGACGTTTATCCTTGGTTAACAGGCGTTTTCGAAGTAACTCAATGCTTGGCTGAATATCCTAATCTAGGCTATGGTGTTGGTTTATTTGAGCTGCTGATTGGGCTGTTCTTATTACGACCCAAAACACAAAAAACAAGCGTTCTACTAGGTACATTACTACATATTGGTATACTAAGTCTACTAATTAAAGACAACTGGAACACGGTTGTTTATCCTTGGAATGTGGCGATGATTGCCTTACTTTTTACGTTATTTTGGACAAAAAAGGACAGCCATGCAACTCCTCCAGAAGCCCTAAAAATACGTCCTAATCTTTTTATAATCGCTCTTTTTGGCATCCTCCCTTTCTTTGACTTTTTTCAATTGGTCCCACACTGTTTAGCCTTAGGTATGTATTCTGGAACGTCTATGGAATGTGATTTAATCCTTTCCGACAAGGGCAGAAACGATTGTATTGTTCCAGAATTACACGACAAGCTTTTGTACCAATCTGCCACAAAAAGTATACTTTCTTTGGATGATTGGGGCGGAGCAAATTTAAACATTCCTCCTTTTGCCTCGGATAGAGTTTACCGTGCCGTTGCCAAAGAGTTTTGTGCTTGTGCGAAGCAATACCAAGGTTCTGTTGTGTTTTATTACCCAGAACGCTGGGAGGACAAAGACAGGCAAGTTGTTGTTTCTTGTGCTGAATTATTGCAAGCAAAATAAACCAAACGCAAGCAATTTAACTGGGTATTGGGGCTGAACAAGCTTATTTTCGTCCTAGATTGGACCTCTCAACGTTTTTATACGCCCTCGTTCTTTTGTGGAACTTATACTCATAAGAAGTCGTTAAGTAGTAGATCCCTAATATCTTGAATAAAAAATAGCCCCTGACTCAAAAATAAATTTTAATAGCCTTTATTTTCAAGGCATTTTATTTCATTCATTCATTTGAATGTGTATTTTTGTGCCCTTATAAAACAGTACAAACTGTTCAAAAAATTAGAACATGAACTTTATAGAAGAACTTACTTGGAGAGGATTGTTAAAAAACACATCCGAAGGATTAGAAGATGAACTGCAAAAAGGTCCTATAAAAGGCTATATAGGCTACGATCCTACAGCCCCTTCGCTTACGATTGGAAACTTAGTAACGATCATGTTACTAAAACACTTGCAACTGCATGGTCATCAACCTATTGTATTAATGGGTGGCGCGACAGGAAAAATTGGAGACCCTTCTGGAAAAGACGCAGAACGTCAATTACTTAGCTACGATATTATTGATAATAATATTGCTCGCTTTAAAGAACAGTTCAAGAACTTATTAGATTTTGAAGGTCCCAATGCTGCTATTGTACTCAATAACGAAGACTTTTATAAAGGAATGGATGTCTTTACTTTTTTGAGAGACATTGGCAAAAATATTACCGTCAATTATATGATGGCGAAAGATTCTGTCAAAAATCGGATCAACGATAGAGAACAAGGGCTTTCCTTTACCGAGTTTTCTTACCAATTGATTCAAGGTTATGATTTTCAGTACTTGTACGAAAACTACGGCTGCACCCTCGAAATGGGTGGCTCTGACCAATGGGGAAATATCACAACAGGAACGCATTTTGTAGGAAAAGCGGGCGGAAAAGGTTTTGGTTTAACTTGCCCTTTGTTAACAAAGTCGGATGGTTCTAAGTTTGGAAAATCGGAAGGTGGTAATGTTTGGCTGGCAGCAGACAAAACTAGCCCTTACCAATTCTACCAGTTTTGGTTAAGAAAAATCACGAACGACGATATTCCTAAAATGCTCAAAACGTTTTCTTTGAAATCTAGAGCAGAAATTGAAGCTTTATTAGACGAGCACCTAGAAACCAATCCTCAATTTTTATTACAAGAATTAGCGGAAGAATTAACCATTAGAATACATTCTAAGGAAGCTTGCGAAGGCGCAAAAAAAGCATCGGCAATCGTTTTTAATAAAAAACTAAAACCTGACTTTTTGCAAAGCCTCTCTCCTGCTGATTTTGAAATGCTACAGGGAGAATTACCAACGTTTTTTGTTGATTTATTCTTGTTAAATAGCGGTATTCAGGTAGATGATTTGTTGGTCAACAACGATGAGAGTTTGCCTTCTAAAGGAAAAATTCGCACGGCAATTAAAAGTAATGCTTTGTCTATCAATGCGGTAAAACTTACGAGTCACTTAGATTTGATTAAGGCAAGTGATTTGATTCACGGCACGGCTTTGTTTGTTCAAAATGGTAAGAAAAATAAATTCTTAGGCATTCCTTATGCAACAACAACGGAAGACGAAATCGTTTTAAAAGCTTATTACGAACGTTATAAAGAAAACGTAGAAGAGGAAGATGTGACGATACCGAAAGTGATTCAAGAACAATCTTTAATGAATACGAGCACTCATTTGGTAGAAAAAGGTTATTTGAACGAAGCAAACAAAAACATTACTTTAACGGCTAAAGGTTTGCTGTTTTGTGCGGCTAAATTTGACGCTTAAAAAGAATATCTTATACTATATATTAAAGAAGGGAATGTTCACAATGGTGAACATTCCCTTTTTAGTATTAATTTCTTTACTTATTTATTTCAAAAAAAAACTAGTTTATTTAAACTTTCCTGCATACAACTTTGCATACTTCGCAATGTATTTTCCTAATATGTCAAACTCTAAATTGACTGCATCGCCTACCTTCATATTTCTGAAAACAGTCTCCTCATAAGTATAAGGAATAATCGCTACAGAAAAATGATTATCTATCGGGTCAACAACCGTCAAGCTTGTTCCATTGACACAAACAGAGCCTTTGTCTACCAAAAGATGCTCCGCTGTTTCTTCATACTCAAAGGTAAAATACCAACTACCGTCTACTTCTTTGATGGCCGTACAAGTGCCCGTTTTGTCCACGTGTCCCTGTATAATATGTCCATCCAAACGAGCATTCATAATCATGGCACGTTCCAAATTCACTTCCGTTCCGACGACCCAAGCCCCTAAATTGGTTTTCAACATCGTCTCTTCAATTGCCGTCACCGTATATTGATTCTTATCAATTGCAACAACAGTTAGACAAACACCATTGTGTGCGATGCTTTCGTCCACCTTCAATTCTTTGGTCATTTCGGCTTCTATGGTAACATGTACGTTACTGCCTTCTTTTTCTATTTTCTGAACAACTCCTAGTTCTTTGATAATTCCTGTAAACATCTTATTCTGTCTTAGTTTTTATGCCTATTATTTTATAATATACTGTTCCAATTCCTTGGCAATATTTCGATTATCAGACAAGCGAGGGACTTTATTTTGTCCGCCCAACTTACCGATTGATTTCATGTAATTTCTAAAGGCCTCTTTCTGCAAAGGGCGAATTTTTAAAGTTTGTAAGACCTTTCCGTCGATCAAATCCTTATAATAAACATTCTGTTCCTGCATCTTCAAATCGACTGCTTCGGCAAAAGCTTCGAGGTCATTAGGAATCGCATCAAAGGCAACAAACCACTCGTGATAAGGAAGCCTTTGATCGAGTGGATGCACCTGCGGTGCTACGGTAAATTCAATAATTTGCGTTCCATTCATCGCTGCCACTTCCAAAATGGCGGTTTCGACTTCCTTGCCAATCACGTGTTCCCCAAAGGTAGAAATAAAATGCTTGACGCGCCCTGTTACTTTTATCCGATAAGGATTTTTAGAAACAAACTCTACCGTATCGCCTATTTTGTAGCCCCAAAGTCCTGCATTGGTATTGAGTATAACAGCATATTGCTCGCCTAGTTCAATTTCGCCCAAAGATAATCGCTTCGGCTGCTCTTTTTCGGTTTCACTGAGGGGGACAAATTCAAAGAAAATTCCAGAATTAACATTTAATAACAGCGCCGCATCGTCTTGTCGATCTTGAAATGCCAAGAACCCTTCCGAAGCAGGATACGTTTCTACACTTGGAATTTTCGCCCCGACCAAGGCTTCTAATTTAGCTCGATACGGTTCGTAATTAACGCCACCATAGACAAATAAAGAAAAATTAGGAAACACTTCCAACACTGTTTTCTTTCCTGTATACTCCAACAAACGTTCGTAATACATTTGCACCCAAGGAGGAATCCCGCTAATCATCCGCATGTCTTCGTTTACCGTTTCTAAGACAATTTGATCTAACTTCGCTTCCCAATCCTCGATACAATTGGTTGCGTAACTTGGCATTTGGCTTTTCTTGAGCCAGCCAGGAATCAAATGATTCGAAATCCCAGACAAACGCCCCGTTGGAATGTTATAATGTACCTCCAAGCTTGGGCTACCAGACAAAAACATCATTTTTCCATCCATAAAGTCCGCCTTCCCTGTCGTCGCTACGTAATGAAAAACAGCGTTTCGAGCCGTTCCAAAATGGTTGGGAACACTTTCCTTGGTCAGCGGAATATACTTTGCGCCCGATGTCGTCCCTGATGTTTTTGCATAATATTGGGGTTTTCCTTTCCACAACACATCGGATTGCCCTGCATTGATTCGATCAATGTATGGTTTTAACGCTTCGTAATCGGCTAAAGGAACTCGTTGTTTAAAATCTTCGTAGCTTTTGATTGCAGCAAACTGGTGGTCTTTTCCAAAGGTCGTTCCCTTCGCTGTACGAACTAATCTACGTCGGATTTTTTCCTGACATTGAAGCGCATTTAAAGCATCTCGCTCTACTTTCTTAGAAAGGAGTTTGGCAATGGGATAAACGATCTTGGTTTTTAAGGACATTCGTGGCTGAAGTTGTGTTCAAAGGAAT
>CACVAQ010000158.1 GCA_902727865.1 uncultured Aureispira sp.
AAATTTTTAGGAATTTCTTCTATTGAAGAGAGACGATTAAAATACATTAATGACTTGCGAAGAGATTTAGAACGTCATATAGACGGCTTTTTTAAAATAGTAGATGATGGAAATCCAACAAAGCGAGAAATTCGACTTGGGTTTAATTCCTTTTTTGAAAAATTATTTAAAACAAACGCATTTGAATCAGAATTTAGCCAATTAGGATATTGGATGACAGCGTCTTTTTCGGATTTTTTTTTAGAATCTGAGCTCTTTTCTGAAGATATTAAAGAATTGATTTTATATGCGATGGAATTGTTTTTAGAAGACAATTTATAATAAGAATAAAACTATGAAAATTAAAGATATTATAAGTACAGGCAAAAAAGCGACTAGAGATGGTTTTGGCGACGGTCTGCACGAAGCTGGAAAAAAGAACCCTAATGTTGTTGCCCTTTGTGCCGATTTGGTGGGCTCGCTAAAAATGAACAAATTTATTGACGAAAACCCAGAACGTTTTTTTCAAATGGGAATTTCTGAAGCCAATATGATGGGCGTTGCTGCGGGGTTGGCAACAGGTGGAAAGATTCCTTTTACAGGAACGTTTGCTAATTTTTCGACGGCTCGTGTCTTCGATCAAGTCCGTCAATCCATTGCCTATTCTGATAAAAATGTAAAAATCTGTGCTTCGCATGCTGGATTAACTTTGGGAGAAGATGGGGCGACACATCAGACGTTGGAAGATGTTGGAATGATGAAAATGTTGCCAGGAATGACGGTGATCAACCCTTGTGATTATCATCAAACGAAAGCGGCTACCGAAGCTATTGCCGAACATGAAGGCCCTGTTTATCTGCGGTTTGGTCGTCCAAGTTGGCCGATGTTCACAGAGAAAATGCCTTTTGAAATCGGAAAAGCCTTGACCTTGAGTGAAGGAACTGATGTGACTATTTTTGCAACAGGACATTTGGTGTGGAAGGCGGTCGAAGCGGTCAAACAATTGGAAGAAGAAGGGATTCGTTGTGAATTGATTAACATTCATACCATTAAACCTTTGGACAAAGATGCTGTTCTGAAATCTGTTGCGAAGACTAACTGTGTGGTCGTTGCAGAAGAGCACAATGTTATTGGTGGTTTGGGGGAAACGATTGCTCGTGTGTTGGCTCAAAATAAACCAACCTTAATGGAATTTGTAGCAGTGAACGATACCTTTGGAGAGAGTGGGAAAGTACCTGATTTGATTGCAAAATATGGTTTGGATACTGTAGATGTTGTCAAGGCAATTAAAAAAGTGCTAAAACGCAAGGCAGAAAATGCTTAGTATTTAATAAAACCTAGCTCTACGCTAAAAGCATTTTAAAAAACTCTGATTGCATCGACAATCAGAGTTTTTTATTTTAAAATTCAATGTTGGAACGATATTCTTATAGGAAAAAATATAAATTTAAGTAAAAATTTATTTTTGGCAAGATCACTGACCAAATTGGCAACAATAGGTGCTGTTTTTATGAAAAAAAATAGCAAATTTGTATTTTTTAAGTTATCAATAGAAATAGTGTCCTTAGGAAGCATTATATGTTAGAAGCATTCTATTTGTAATCCTAACTTATTTGTAAATAAATTATCAAAAAAATCCATAAACAACAATGACAAAATTAAGAAAAATAGCTGCCCTACTTTTATTTGTTGCAATCTTTCAAACAGCCTGTGACCGTCCTGTCAATGTCTTTACGGTAAGTCAGGATAAAGAATTGGGCGCTCAATTAGAAGCAGAAATTGCCTCAGATCCTGCACAATATCCCTTATTGAGTGAAGTAGATTATCCTGATGCTTATGCTTATTTATTGGAAATGCGAGATGAAATATTAGCTTCTCCAGAGGTGAAATACAAAACGGAATTTGAATGGAAATTAAAAATCATTGATGATGATGTTTTAAATGCATTTTGTGCTCCAGGTGGATACATTTATGTCTACACTGGTTTAATGAAGTATTTAGAGAAATCAGATCATTTGGCAGGTGTCTTGGCACACGAAATTGCGCATGCAGACCAACGTCATTCTTCAGCAAGTATGACAGAGCAATATGGAATTGAAACCTTGGTTGCTATTGCTAGTCAGAATGCGACAGCAGCGCAGTTAAGTCAAGTTGCTGGTGGTTTGACTCAATTAGGATTTAGTCGTGCACATGAAACAGATGCAGACGATCATTCTGTTGATTATTTGCAGAGCACTAAATATGCTTGTGATGGGGCATCTGGCTTTTTTGCTAAGTTAATCGCTACTGGACAAACCTCTGGAACACCAGCTTTTATGAGCACGCATCCTGATCCAGGAAATCGTGTGACTAAAATTACAGAACGTGCAGATGAATTAGGTTGTTCAAAAGCATTACATCATGATGATACTAGTGCTAGTGGAGACAATGGTGCTTATAATGATATGTTAGCAACACTGCCTCAGTAGGAAAATTAAAATAGTAGATTTATAAAAATCGTTCTTCTTTAGAAATAAAGGAGAACGATTTTTTTTTGTTGTCCCCCCCCAAATAAAAGGACTTAGGGAGTAGAAGCGACATATTCACATTCGTTTCTAGCCCTAGATAGACGGAATTCATTCAATAGTTAAGGCTTTTCGTCACGAAGATAGGGGAATCTTTAGTGAAATGAGCCATCAGTTAACGCACTAATCGGCGTTTTGTACGCACTTAATTACTGAAGTGACGCACCTACGAATTGCGTCTTTCAATCAAGGCTTAATCGGCTTATATTTGTTATATTTAAATGTTAGACAGCACAGTTGAAGTGACAAAGGACGACGATTGATTTATTATGTTTGTTGGTCTTGGTACTACTGCTGTGCGTTGCTAGACAGGTACCTTTTTTCTGTGATTGCTTCATACTTTTTCTGAAAAAGTTGTTTTTTATTAAAAAATCGAGATAAGAGGATGTGTGTACCTACTTAATTATAAGTAGAGAAATATATTATCAGAACAGCTTCTGTAAAAAAAAATGCCCAAATTAGTTATCATCTTATTTATCGTAGGCCTCTATTCAACTTGTCTTTCTGGACAAGTAAAAGAAGCTTTATATGTAAAAAAAATTGGTACAGAAAATGGACTGCCAAGCTCGGTGGTGTATTATGTGTTTGAGGATTCAAAAGGATTTATATGGATTGCTACGGCGTATGGCCTTGCCAAATATAATGGCTATGATTTTGAATATTACACGAATGAAAATGGATTGACAGATAACAATGTTTTTTCTATAAGAGAAGACCTTAAAACAGGCTACATTTGGTTTAGAGTGTTCAAAGGGGGCCTTTGTTATTATGATGGAACACAAGTAAAACCACACCCACTTAATGCGTCTATTAAGTCCATTTGCGGAGAGAGCTGGATATCCACTTTTTACATTGATTCTTTGGATAATATTTGGTTTACCTCAACGAATAGATACGCCAACATCTTGATGGACTATAATTTCTACAAAATTCCACCTTCAAATGATACGATTATAGCCGTTGATCCATTAAGTACAAGTTCCATTGAAGTGTCTCAAAAAATATACGTTAAGACTTTTGAGTCAGAGCAGGCATTTTCAGTTCTTAGCGCAGGGACTATCTGTTCTATGCCTTTTGATACGAGTGTGCATATACAAGAAATGCCTGAACTCAAGGATGTTTTTTTACAGAGTGGAATTATAGGAATTCTAAAATTAAAGAATGGAAAAATTCTGGGATATAATTCTGGAGAACTGTTTGTATTTGATCGGAATAAAGTACATCATTTTAGCCATCATTATCGAGAAGGAGTCATTATGCACGTTTCTCAAGTTAGAGAAGGTAGTATTTTTGTTTGCACCACCAAAGGGGTTAAACTTTTAGATCAAAACTATGAGGTGAAACAAACGTTTTTAGAAGACTATTCGATTAGTTATATAATACAGGGGAAAGACGGAAATTATTGGTTCTCGACAATGAATGATGGTATTTTTGTTGCGTCCTCTTTAGATCTTAAACTCTACTTGAGAGATGAAGTTATTGAAGGCATTAAAAGAGGGGGAGACTCTAGCATGTATGTTAGTACCTATAGCGGAAAGTTATGTCAATTTAGGTATAATCCTAAGCTAGAATCTTTTGATTTTTCTGAAATTAGGTCAAAGAAACGGGAATTAGAAGAAATCTTTTCTTATCTACCTGATGGAATGAACAAAGCAGAGTTGATCTCTTATTTTAAAAATAAGCCTGACATAAGAGGCGATACTTTAATGACCTTTTTTCTAGGCTTTCCCAAACTTGCCAAAACAATTGAGTGGGCCAACGATCGAACTCTAATGGTTGGTTATTCTAATGGCTTTTTAATTTATAGTAGTCTAGGCAAAATACCTGTTTTTAACTCCCTAGATATTGGCTTTACAGAGTGGGTAAAAACAATTCTACAAGATAAAAAGGGGCAGTTTTGGATCGGAACAACTAAAGGCCTGTATTTGTTATCTTCGATGGATGCAAGCCCTATTTTTATGGGAGCAATAGATGAGCGCTTAAAAGGAGGCATTAATGACATTGCTCAAACCAGTAGAGGGCAAGTATTGGTGGCGACTTCAGGGAATGGAGTTTTGGTCTTAGATGAGGATAGACGATACGGTTTGTCTAAGAAAACAGGCTTAAGCAGCAATATAGTTGCTACGATTTTTGTAGAAAATGACAGCTCAATTTGGCTAGGAACGAATAAAGGAATCAATCATTTGATCGGCAATTTGGAAAATCCTAAAATTGAGTATTATAATACAACAAATGGCTTCCCAGTCAATGACATTCGGATCATAGAAAAAATGAACGGGCATTTGTTTGTAGCAGGAAACAAAGGAATTACTATTTTTAAGAAGACAGCTCCTCCTTCTAAACTAAATTACAAGACGTATTTACACCATATAGAAATCAATAATCAATTTGCCGCAGCTCAATCGGAGTATACCTTAGAGCATCATGAGAATAATTTGGTTTTTCATTTTAGAACGATTCGTTTTAATCAGCTCGAAGAATACTACTATAGATTGATAGGAATTGATACCGTTTGGCAAATAGGTCGAATGAACGCTGTGCGATACAATAAGTTACCTTATGGTCAATATATATTTGAAGTACGCGCAAAAGATAGCGATGTTTTACAAGTTCGATTTAAAATAAACCCACATTTTACACAAACTTGGCTCTTTAGAGGAGGAGTGGGGTGTTTAGGATTAGGGATACTTATTGGTCTACTCTATTTTTTTTTTAAAAAAGAAAAAGAGGCGTTCTTACAAGAGCAACAAATGAGCAATTTGGAAAATAAAGCCTTGCGTAGTCAAATGAATCCGCATTTTATATTTAATGCCATGAATTCAATTATGTTTTTGATTATGAACCATAAAACTAAAGCAGCAAGACATTATTTGTATCATTTCTCCAAATTAATGCGCTTGGTATTGGAAAATGCTAAGTACAATTTTATCCCTTTACAAGATGAAATAAGAACCTTAAAATCTTACCTAGAATTAGAACAGTTGCGTTATGGAGATCAAATAAAAATACATTGGACGCTTCTTGATGAACGTACTTCTTTTAATTATAAAGTTCCACCGATGATGATTCAACCAATTGTTGAAAATGCCTTAATTCATGGCTTGGGACCTAAAAAAGAAGCAGGAAATTTGTGGATAAATTTTGTGGATAAAAAGGAAGGTCTTTATATAATTATCAAAGATGATGGAATTGGCCGTTCCGCTGCTGCAAAGTTTTTAGCTAATCCTGTCATGGGTGAGCAAAACTCTAGTGCGATTAAAAACATAAAAGATAGAATTAAAAATATCAATATTATGTATCAAACAACTTTGAGTTTTACTCTAGAAAATCTATACGAGCAGGATCAAGCTTTAGGAACAAAAGTAACTTTTTTTATACCTCAAAAATAACAATGGAAAATATAAAAGTAGTCATTATAGACGACGAAATAATGAGTATCAAAATACTAGAAAATTTACTGAGTGAACTAAGTATGGATATTCAAATATTGGGCACTGCAAGAACTATTGAGGATAGTGTTTTATTAATTGATACGCAAGAACCTGAATTGGTTTTTTTGGACATTCGCTTAAAAAATGGCTATGGATTTGATATATTGGACAGAGTTAAGTATACCCGTTTTCAAGTTGTTTTTATAACCGCCTACGATAGTTACGCTGTAACCGCATTTGAATTTTCTGCTTTGCATTATTTACTAAAACCTATTAACAGCAACGATTTACAAAGTGCCATCCAACGTTATCAAACATACAAAGACTCCAATTTGTCACCAAAGATAGTACACCAAGTTTTACAAAATGCGCATCGGAATAAACATAAAAAACTAGGATTGCCAATGGTCGATTCTATACAATATGTAGACATTGACGAGATTAACTACTGTGAAGCAAATGCTGGGTATACGGTGTTTTTTTTTAATAACAATGAAAAAATCATGGTGTCAAAACCACTGTTGACGTATGAAAATTTGCTTAGCGAAGCTGGATTTTTTAGAATACACGATAAATATTTAATTTCTTTGAAAGAAGTAAATCGATATATTAAAGGAAGGGGCGGTCAAGTAGAACTTAATTCGGGCAAAAAACTAGATGTGTCTATGCGAAAGAAAAATGCCTTTTTAAATGCCTTAGGTAAATTTTTTATTTAAAATAAAAAAAGCTACTTGAATAATTCAAGTAGCTTAAATAAAAAACGGTAGTCTTTAGA
>CACVAQ010000159.1:0-3617 GCA_902727865.1 uncultured Aureispira sp.
TTCGTTTCCAAAGCAAGCCCGACGCCAAATCCAATCGGAAAATCATCAAAGTTACTACTAATCGTATTTCGTTGAACATAACCAGCATCTCCAAACAAATAAGCATAGGAATTACGACCAAACAAGAACCGCCATTCCAAGGTAAATACATTATAAAAAGTAGCTAAAATCGCCTCTTCATCAAAGCCTCTGAGCAATTTATTCCCCCCGATGCGATGGGTTTCATTTTCATAAATAGGGTCTTTAGACAATATGATGCCCCCTTTATATCGCGCCATCAAAGTACTGGACTTCCACAATTGAAAAAAGTGGCTGTGTTCTAACAGAAACCGATATTGAAAGGTATTGGTAACCACGGTATCATAGAGCGAAGCATAATTGAACGTCGTGTCCGAAGTGTTTTTAATGCCACCAATCGTACTATTTTCTCGAATCCGTTTCAAGGCAAAGCTAGCCACTAGCTTGCTCTCAAAACCTTTTCTAGGATTGTATTTATAATCTAAATTATCATAATAAAACTCCAAGCCAAAAGAACTATTGTCAATATCCAACATGCTTGGCAATTGGCGCGTCTGTCGAATCAAAGCGGTATCGATATTGATTAAATTGGTGGTTGTATTCACCCAAAATGCCTTAACGTAGCTGTTTCCATTAAACAAATATTGCAGTCCAACATCACTAATAATATCAATATAAGAAGAATCTCGTTTGTACAATTTAAACGAAACATCTACTCCTAAAGCCGTTTTTAAGAGGTAAGGCCAGGCAAAACGAACCAGCAAATCCGAGGTTCCCAAACTTAATTGTTGCCATTTGAGCTGTAAGCGTTTTCCTGTTCCAAAAGGATTAATCAAATCAATATCAATATTGCCTGTAAAGTCAAATTGTTGCTGCCCTGTCAGGGCATCCTTGCTCGGTAAAAAGCCCAACAAGACATCAATCTTACTCGAAGGGCGATCCATCAAGAAGAGATTCAACTCCGCTTTGTCGTCTCTAAAGGCAATATAAGGCATTTGGTAGGTCGTCAAATAACGAAGGGCACTCATCCTATTTTGCACTTTCTGAACCAGCTTTTCACTATACAATTTGTCCTTTCGAATCCCTAAATAACTAGCAACAAAACCTGTTGTAATTCGAACTTTTTGTTTCTTTTTTTGCTGCTTAATCGCACGTTTTTTTCCGACAATTTTAAGTGCGTCAAAAAAGATTAAAGGCCCTTTTTTAAAATAGAGACGCGCCGATACGTCCTGCTCAACAATTCGTACACTATCTATGAAAACTTGCGCAAAAGGATAGCCATGATTTTCTAAGTACGTCAACAGTTTCTCTTGGACTTGTGCGACTTCTTTATAATAAAAAGGTTGTTCGGCATACATGCGCTCTTTGAAGTTGATGGCCGATAAAAAAGCAGACGGCACATTACCATTCTTTAAATTGGCCCATTCATAGCGTCCTCCAACAAAAAGATATGCCGAAAATTGACTGCGATTCTCTTGAAAAAAAGTATCAACCGATGCCGTCAAATAAGCTTTTGCATGCAGCTGTTTTAAAATAGCATAGAGTTTGTTTTGAACCTCTGCGCTGTCTTCTAAGACATATTCAAACTTGATTCCTTGCTTCTTAAAAAACGATTGGTCTTGATCCAAGGGTTTTATAGTCAAAATAGCCGCCGCCGCTTCTGCTACCTCCAACTTACCTACAGGAATGCTATCCTCTATTTGCCCTACAGACAAATAAGGCAAACAAACAAGCAGTATATATCGTATCCAATATTTAATCAATTACTAAAGAGCTTTTGTTATGAAGTTTGCATTGAAATGCTTTAAAATTAAGTAAGTACCTAAGCCTTATTACTTAAAACGAAAACAAAACAGAAACCCGTTGGGATCAACCGTTAATTTAAAAAACAAAAGCCCTTGAAAAATTTCAAGAGCTTTTAATAAGGAACTTTGAGTCTTTTATTGCTTATTCAGTTTCCAATTGTATTCTCTGTATCTTACTTTAGGATTGTCTTGTAGTTCTGTCGTCGAGTATTTTTGAAAATACGCCACTACTTTGTCACTGCCTCCAAAATCACCCGCATACCAATCGAAAATTTGAGAAGCTTCCAAGTTTTTTATACTTATAGTATTGTGTTTGGGGTTATTGATAAATGCTCTTACTTGTTTATCATAATAACGTTGTATGTTGTCTTCTGTCCAAGCTTTATTGAGCAATGGTGGGCAAGAAATTGCGCCACAATTCACAGCAAAATGCACTCTAGGCTCTTTGAAACGTTTTAATAATTTATCTTTTTCAATCTTGTTTAAGCTAAGACTTTCCCCATCAATAACAATTGTTTTCTTGTCCCACAGCTTGCCATCTTCCAAATTCATCACACTATTAATCGGGTATTTTTCTACAATAGCGTAAATTGTAAACGCATTGTATAAATTAATCCAATAGGCCATTTCTTTGTTCTTAGACCAATTGCTTTGAGGAGGATTGCTTTTTAAGACCTCTAAATATGCGGTTAATTTTGCCTTGTCCTTCTTAAACCCTACATAGTTCACATCTCCAGTACTATTCACATACTTTCGCAATAAGTCATTAAAAATATCGTGACTCAAGGCTGATTTTGCAGCAACAGATTGAGTACTTGTTGTCGTTGAAGTAAGCTTAGTCCCCGTTGCGACCGTTTCAGTTGTCGTGGTTGCAGCACCCGAAATCTGCTCTGAATTAGACAGTGCATGCTCGGACTCGGTCGCATTAGACGTCGTTTCCTCCATCGAATTGGTTGTCGTGGTCACCGTCTCCCCCTTCTCCATATTAGAAGCCGTTTGACTGGAACTCGTTGCACTTTCTTCGGTCTTATTTTTTGCGGTTTCCCCACTAGAACATGCGATTGCAAATACTGCTACTAAAAACAAACTAAACCATACTTGTTTCATAAAAATTGATGTTTATTTTAAATTACCCTAAAGCTTAGGTTTCAGTGTACTTAGCTATAAGCAGGTAATTTTTTTATAAAAAAATGGGGTAAAATCTTAAGAGGTGTCCAGAACCTTATTAAAAGTTCTAATATACTGTTTTCCTGTTGATTCAAAAAAAACAAGTGCAGATTGTTCTTATAGAGCAACCATTTCCTAATTTTTATACGGCAAATTTTATTCCTATTCCTTTTTTTAATGTAATTTAAAGGGATTAATGATGCTTAAAATTTTAAAGGATGTGTACTCTAAGTCAAGGTTTTAAATTGTGCTCTTGTGACGGTGATAAATTAGCTACTACAGAGATTGGTTGGATTCTAAAACGCAGGGACCAGCATAAAAAAATTTCGGCTATTAAAGGAAAGCCCTTTGTTTATCAAATGAACACAAGCGAAAAACAACTAAAAGCAGAGACGGTTCAAGCCTTGAACCAACGCAATTGCTTCGACTTTGACTATCAGCCCAAAGAAGATGATTTTTTGCAAATCAAAACAGGTGAAAATAATTTATGGCTAGCCTTTCGCTATCAGAAAGGACTTTGGAAAGCCGACTCTAGTACCAAATTTAGTTCTTGGCGACAACAGTTGGAGATGCAAGAGGAAGGTTTTGTTCGGAATTAATTTCTTGATTTAATCTAAGCCTAAGGTT
>CACVAQ010000159.1:3717-22192 GCA_902727865.1 uncultured Aureispira sp.
CATCTACAATTACAAGTGACTTAATCCCCTCTTCCATATTTGTTCTAAAATCGTCATGAACGGGTGCTGTATTTAGGCGAGACCATCCTCCTTTATCTCTTCCCAATCCTAAGGTTAATAATTCAACCTTATTATCACCAAAAGTACAAACTCTGTTTTTTCCTGATTTTTGTATCGTAACTTCTTGTCCAAAGACTACCTCAATATAATCAATGAAAAAATCTAAGTCATTACTTCCTTCTACATATATTTTAGCGCTGTTCATAATCCCCCTCCTCTTAGTTCACGATTAGCATCTTTTGCATATTCCATATATTCATAATCGTAAACACGTGCTTTTACTGAATTATCTTCTTTAACTTTCAAAGAAACAATTCGAGCTAAGTCTTGATACTCTTGCATTGCTTCTTCTTCCAACACCTCTCTAAAATATTCTACACACTCTATATTATGTGTCGTTGCAAATATTTGTACATCATAAGCTTTTGCCGCTTGCATGATTGTTCGCCAAAAAGATTTGAATCTACTGTAATGAATTCCTGCGTCTATTTCGTCGATCATTAGGCGTTTGCCTTTACACATTGCAATTTCACATAAGATTCTAAAGAGCTTGTTTGCTCCTTCTCCGTAAGTGAATAAGGGCATTGGGGTATCTATTCCTTCTTCGTAGATATTGAGAACATCATTCCCTACTCTTACATCGTTTACTTTTGGAATTAACACCTGCAAACGTTCTATAAATAAATTTCTTGTTGCTTTATTTACATCTATGTACTTTGAGTAATACTTTATTAGGTGGTCATCATACCCTAACCCAAATGCTACAAAGGGATAATAATCTTTAATACTAGGGATAGGTGATAACGTTGTAGAAATCGTATTATTAACAGAAAAAATAAATTCATTAATCGTATCATCTGACGAATATAATTTCTCTTTCTCAAATGAATTCAAGTTTCCCAAATCCTCATTATGAGAAAATCTCCTAAGTGACATTACATAGGTACCATTAGCTTTAGCGTAGAATATATTTAAATTTTCAGAAATGAAATTTCTATTCAAGAATAGTGAAAAATTATTATACACATGTTCTTTGAGTCCTAAATCACTAATTTCTTGTGAACGAACATGAAATGAAGAGGCTAAATTTTTAATAAGCTCAAAAACACTTTCTTCTTCATCAAAAATTAAAGCCTCCAAAAAACTAGTTTTCCCAGTATTATTATCCCCAACAATCAAATTAAATTGTCCAAGGTTCTTAACCTCAAAATCAGCAAAACGCTTAAAATTTCCGATGGTCAAATCAACAATATGCTTTTCTCTAGCCATTATACTATATAATTTATTCCTTTTAATACAAAACCTACCTCAAACAATTCTCACTTAGATATTAGATTAGTATAAACATAAGCAATCCTAATCTAATATCTAAAAGCGTAAGGATCTAAAATCTAATATCTCATTTTAACCCAACAAGCGCTTCAATTCATCCAACTTCAACATACACTCAATAGGCGTTAAGAGATTCAAATCTAGCTCCTCCAATTGCTCCTTTAGTTCTGTCAAAACAGGATCAGGTTCGGCATCGAAGAAGCTCAGCTGCATGGCAGGCGCATTGATTTTTTTGACCTTCTCGTTCAAATCTCCAGCATCAATACTCTTTTGTTCCAGTTGCCCTAGAATTTCATTGGCACGTTCGACGACATAACGAGGCATTCCCGCCATTTTTGCAACGTGAATTCCAAAACTATGTTTAGAGCCCCCTTCTTGCAATTTTCGCAAGAAAATCACCTTATTATTGAGTTCTTTTGTGGCCACATTAAAGTTCTTGATCCGTGGAAAACGCTCTGCCAGTTCATTTAGTTCGTGGTAATGCGTGGCGAATAAAGTCTTAGGCGTCGCAATGTTGTTATTATGCAAAAACTCGGCAATCGACCAAGCAATAGAAATACCATCATAGGTACTTGTTCCACGACCAATTTCATCCAGCAAAATCAAACTCCGCTCCGAAATATTATTCAAAATCGAAGCCGTTTCGTTCATTTCTACCATAAAAGTAGACTCTCCAGAAGAGATATTATCCGAGGCTCCAACCCTAGTAAAGACCTTATCAATCATGCCTAAATTCGCCACTCTCGCAGGGACAAAAGAACCCATTTGAGCCATCAAGCAAATCAAAGCCGTTTGGCGCAACAAAGCAGATTTACCCGACATATTAGGCCCCGTTATCATAATAATTTGCTGCCCTTCATTGTCCAAATAAATATCGTTCGGCACATATTCTTCTCCTAATTTCAACTGCTTTTCAATCACAGGATGCCGCCCTTCTTTGACCTCAATTACTAAATCATCGCTCATTTGTGGGCGACAATAATTATTCAAAATCGCAATCTTCGCAAACGAAGCCAAACAATCCAACTGCGCAATCAAAGCCCCATTCATTTGAATCGGGTTGATGTACTCCGTCAAAGCAAAAACCAAATCTTGAAACAAGCGATTTTCTAAAGCCAAGATTTTTTCTTCTGCACCTAGAATTTTGACCTCTAGCACTTTCAAGGCCTCTGTAATATAACGCTCTGCGTTCGTCAAGGTCTGTTTGCGTACCCAATGATCGGGAACTAAACCTTTATTTTTATATTTATTGGTAACTTCTAAATAATAGCCAAAAACATTGTTGAAACCAATTTTTAACGTCTCAATTCCCGTTGCCGCAGCTTCCGTTTGTTGAATATTTAAAAGATGTTGCTTACTATTCTTAATAATATCTCGCAATTCATCCAACTCCTCCGAAATGCCATCAGCCATCACGCCCCCTTTGTCCATCTTCACGGGCGGCTCTTCGACCAATTCGTTTCCAATACGCGCTCGAATAATCGAACACAACTGAATGCGCTCCCCAATCGACTGTAATTGTTTATTTTCTGAGGCTAAAAGAGCGGATTTAATCGGCTCTAAAGCCAATAAAGCCCGTTCCAATTGCTTCACTTCTCTAGGAATAATTTTACCCAAGGGAACTTTAGAAATCAAGCGTTCTAAATCTCCAATTTGGCGAATTTGAGTATCCACCAAAGTAGCGATATCGCCATTATCAATAAAATGACGCACCACCTGATGCCGTGCCGTCACGCTTTTTTTGTCCTTTAAGGGCAAAATCATCCAACGCTTTAGTAGACGAGTCCCCATTGGCGAAACGGTCTGATCTAAAATATTGACCAAAGGAACGCCAGAAGGATGCGGGGAATGCACCAACTCCAAATTACGAACCGTAAACTTATCCAACCACACATAACGATCGGGTTGAATTCTAGCAATATTGGTAATGTGTTTTAGGTTGGTATTTTCGGTTGTTGCCACATAATGCAAAATAGAGCCCGCAGCAACTTGTGCTAATTCCATTGATTGAACACCAAAGCCCTTCATGGAATTCACCTCAAATTGCTGCAACAATTTTTCTTGCCCATAATCCTTGGTAAACACCCAATCGTCGATTCCATATTGATAAAAGCTATCCCCAAAATGTTTGAGAATGTCTTTTTGACGCCCCTTACCAAAAATAATTTCAGAAGGCTGAAAGCTTTGCAACAACTTATCCAGATACGTTGTCGTCCCTTCGCTCACCAAAAACTCTCCCGTAGAAATATCTAGGAACGCCAAGCCCGCTTGCCCTTTTTTGCCAAAGTGAATCGCTGCCAAGTAATTATTACTCTTGTGGTCTAAAATTTTATCATTGACGGTCACCCCAGGCGTAACAACTTCTGTCACCCCACGTTTGACCAATTTTTTTAATTTGCTTGGCTTTTCTAATTGATCACAAACGGCCACTCGATAGCCTGCTTGCACCAATTTGGGCAAATACGTATCTAGAGAATGATAAGGAAACCCCGCCAATTCTACTTTTGAAGGACCATTATTTCTTGCCGTTAAAACAATTCCCAATACATTGGAAGCTGTGATTGCATCGGTAGAAAAAGTTTCGTAAAAATCTCCTACTCGAAATAGTAAAATAGCGTCCGAGTATTTTGCTTTCAACTCTTCATATTGCGTCATTAAAGGCGTTTGCTTTTTTACTTTGGTAGTCGTTTTCTTTTTTGCCAAAATTTAGGTATTTTTATCTATGATTAAGTACAAGCAGCAAAAATAAAAAAAATCCACCTGCTAGATGGATTTTCTTTGTATTATTTATGATAATTTTGGTTCTTTGACAAATCGTGTGGTAATAATAAAATTAAGCTTTGAGATTCTAGATATTAGACTATTTAGCTGGTAAATAGCTATTTAGTCTAAGAGCAAAGCGGTCTAAAATCTAAAAAGCTACCTAGAATTGAAATCTCTACACGATTTATCAAAGAACGATATTTTTTTATGTTTCTACGAAGCGATTTCTTCTTTTGTTTTGTGTCCGACCAATCCATAAAACAAGATGTAGCCGTAACAAATGATTGGGGTTAAGAAGGATAATTGAGCCCCCCACAAATCACTTATAAAGCCTTGTAAAGGCGTAATAAAGGCCCCACCAACAACTGCCATGACTAACAAAGAAGAGCCTTGACTGGTATAAATGCCCAAATCCTTGATGGCTAGTGTAAAGATATTTGACCACATAATCGAGTTGAACAAACCGATACTCAATAAAGCCCACAAAGCAAATTTGCTTTCTCCACTAAACACGCCCACCAACAACAAAGCAATTACAATGACACAAAAAATGCTCAAAGAACGTGCAGCATTGGATTTCCCTAAGATAAAGGCAACGTAATTTAACCCTAAAAAAAGAAGATAAAAGAGAACTTCACTAAATTCTAAACCGACAAAAACAATCGAACCTGTTCCATCTATATCTAAACCTGTTATCAAATAAATAAACCCAAATACACCAACAGAAATAGCCGCCATCATAGGATATTTCTTGCCAGTTGCAATTTCGGTATTCAAAGATACGGCTCCTAACAAACGCCCAATCATCGCTCCACCCCAATAAAAAGCAAGATAAGCCCCTGCTTTTGTGGGTTCAAAACCAAATACATTTTCCATAAATGTCATCAACCAACTTCCTATGGCCACCTCTCCTCCGACATAAAAAAAGATCGCTCCAATCCCCCATTTTAATTGTGGAAACTGTAAGACTGCTAGTCCTCCCTTTGTCTTTTTAGCATTGGTATAGGCTGGCATATCAGCGCCCCAAACGAGTAATGCCAAGGCTAAAAAGAGTGATCCTGTAATCAAATAAGTAGATGAGATAGCACTTAAGGTAGGCTCTGTTCCTGTTGTAAATACTTTAAAAATCAACAAAGTAGCTGCCAAAGGGGCAAGCGTTGTTCCTAAAGAATTAAATCCCTGTGCTAAATTCAAGCGACTAGAAGCGGTCTCTTTACTACCCATGATCGCAGCATAAGGGTTGGCACAAATTTGCAATAAGGTAACCCCTGAGGCTAAGATAAATAAAGAAGCCAAAAACATAGGGTAGGATTCGGCTAAAGCAGAAGGATAAAAGGCAAAACAGCCCAAACTACAGACTCCTAAACTAAAAGACATCCCTTTTTTGTAGCCTATTTTATTAATAGGGTCTTCTCCTTTTGACGTTGAAACCAAAAAGTAAATTAATGAAACCACAAAAAAGGCTATAAAAAAAGCAGATTGTACCAAACCAGCATGGAAGGCTTGCAAATCAAATATTTTCTTAAAAGCAGAAATTAAAGGATCATTGACCACCGTAATAAAGCCCCACATAAAAAACAAAGAGGTCAATATAGCAAAGGCACTTTTATATTGGGGGGCATTTCCAGCTTGAAGCGCTCCATCGTCTAAAATAGGATTGTTTGGGATTTGTCCAGCCATTATTTATTTTTATAAATTTCTATATAAAATTAGAAATAGAGTCCATAGATTTACTACTATTCTATTTCTTATTTATGTAAATTTGTGTTTTAATGAAACCTGTTGATAGAGCAAAGTACTAAAAGCCTTTAATAAAGTTAATAATATGACAGAGAATAATTTCAAAATAGAGCCACGAGGATTCCTTTTCATCGACTTGCAAGCTTCTATGGAAAAAGTAGACCGACTTGGCCTCTTAGCCTATAGTTCTTTTATTAACGTTTGTTTCAATACCTTGGAAAAAATTCGCCAAAATTTTCCAAACATAGAAGTGCATCAATATGCAGGCGATGGCGTAATTCTCACTTGGACAGCAACAGAAACGACAGCGCAAGCCATTGCCTGTTTTCAGCAATTCCTAAACGCCTTGGAAGCGGAAGCTTCTTTCTTTGAAGAAGAGTATCAAACGACTCCTTCTTTTTCTGCGGCCATTAATTGGGGCGAAGCCGTGGAAAGTTCTCTGGGCGGCTTTCGAGTTTTTTATGGTAATGCCATTAATAGTACGGCTCGTCTACAAAGTTTGTGCAGCCATTATGAACAAAATCTAATTCTCGGTGAGGCGGTTTTAACAGCTTGTCCTGGCTTGGAATTGGTTTATTTAAACCGAGTTTATTTGAAAGGGATGACTACTGCGATGGAGATTTATGGCTTGCCTGATAACTAAAAAAGCAATTGCTTGGCTAAAGCTTGTTGACACAAGGTTTTATTCCTCATTTGAGCATAATCCTTAGCCGAAGAATAAACCCAATCTGTAGCATTTGTCACTAAGTTCGCAGCAACAGGGTTCTGATGAATATAATGAAAACAATTCAAAGCATATTCCAATTTAGCTTGTTCATTAATCCTCACAAACCCTTTCTTAAAACATTCTTTTTGTTTCGTTCGAGGCCTAAAAAGTGCGCCTGTCCTCCCCTCTTGCTTGTTAATCGCTTTTGTATACCCTGACAACATGCAGCCTATTTCTTTACTTATTTTTTGTTGACAATAGTTCCTTTCCCCTGTCGTTTTAGCCAATACCTCGGCACAAGATTTCTCATTGGTATACACCAAAAGGTGAAAATGGTTGGGCATTAAGCAATACGCCAAAATATCAACAGAAGGCAAGAGATGCCTTCTCACTTTTTTTAAGAAAAAAAGATAGTTCCTTTCTTGTGGAAAGATAACCTGTTTATTATTTCCTTGATTGTAAATGTGGTAGATCGTATTAGGAGCGTATTTCATGGTCTTTTTTTTGTTTTTATAAAAAGAAACAATCCACTACTACGCATAAAACGGCTAGTTGTTTTGATTAACAGCATATTTTTTTTGGGTTCACTGATCAGCAGCTAAATGACCCAAGACCCAAGCCCAAGTGTCAGACACTTTAAAAGTGTCTGACACTTGGGCTCACTTGGGCATCGCAGCTGACGCTGCCCCAACTAGCCAAGAATGGCTGCTACGCCAGGCAAAACATCGCCTTCCAACAACTTCAGCATTGCTCCGCCTCCAGTAGAAACAAAACTCACTTCGTCCGCTTTGCCCGCCTTGTTGATTGCAGCAACCGAATCACCGCCACCAATCAAAGAAAAAGCACCACTTTGAGTTGCTTTCACAACCGCTTCCGCCATTTGAGTCGTTCCATTGGCAAAACTAGACAGTTCAAAAACGCCCATCGGTCCATTCCAAACCAAAGATTTAGAATTCAGAACTACTGCTGTAAATTTCTCAACGGCTTTCGGTCCAATATCTAAGCCCATCCAACCTGCTGGAATTGCATTACTAGCGATCGTTTGCGTATTTGCATCGTTATCAAAAGCATCGGCAACCACAGAATCTTCTGGCAATAAAATCTGCACCCCTTTTGAGGCTGCTTTGGCCAATAAAGCTTTGGCGACCTCTAGTTTATCTTCTTCCAACAGCGAGCTGCCCACTTCTCCGCCTTGTGCTTTGAGCAAGGTATAGGCCATTCCACCTCCAATAATAATATTGTCAACAGAATCCACTAATTTTTCTAATAATAAGATCTTGTCCGAGACCTTGGCACCGCCAACAATTGCCGTAAAAGGTCGAACAGGATTGTCCGTCAATCGCTTGGCACTTTCCAATTCTTTTTGAATTAAGAAACCAAAACCTCGATGCGCCTTATCAAAAAACTGGGCCACCGTACAAGTCGAAGCGTGTGCTCGGTGTGCCGTTCCAAAAGCATCGTTGATGTATACATCGCCCAACTTAGCCAATTGTGCGGCAAATTCTTGGTCTCCTTTTTTCTCTTCTTTATAAAAACGAGTATTTTCTAAGACTAGAACTTCTCCCATTTTTAAATCTTCAACCGCTTTTTCCGTAGAACTTCCGATGGTATCTTCTGAAAAAGCAACCGATTTGCCTAACAGCTCCGAAAGACGCCCAACAGTGTGTTTTAGGGTAAATTTTTGTCGATTAAGGCTCCCATCTTCATTGGTCTTTTTTTGAGGGCGCCCTAAATGCGACATCAAAATCACAGCAGCACCTTGCTCTAATATATACTTAATGGTCGGCAATGCTCCACGAATACGTGTGTCATCCGTTACAGCATAATTATGATCCAATGGCACATTAAAATCTACTCGTACCAATACTTTTTTTCCTTGTAATTCTATTTGATCTAAATACATTTCTTTTTTTTGTTGTCTTAAACTTATTTAGTTTTTCTATTTGATTTAAAACTTTGTTTTTGGGGCTATTTTTCGCCATCTTTTTATCAAATAGCATACTATCCGTACAAAAAAACGACAATTTCAACTCAAAAACAAAACTCCACCAAGTTCTTAACACATTTAATTCTTTCTTGTTTGACAAACACAGAAGACACCCCTAGTTGAAAGGCCTAATCAGCGAAACTAAATCAGTTCGTCGCTTTTTGAATAATTTAAAGCATAAGTTAAATACTTTAATACTCCGTTGATTTTTTAGTTTTTTTATAAAAAACATAAAAAAGCATCTTGCATTAGTTTGATTGTCAGCTTTTTAATACTTTGATAACTAAAAACTCATCTTGCTAATAATCAAACTAATACGATTTTTCAACGGAGTAATGATACTTTACTTTTTGGTAATAAACAACTTATATATTAGGACTTATTACGTCCCTCTTTTTCCAAAGTAAAAAAAGCTTATTCTATTTCATGATAAAATAGACGAACGCTGGTAATTTTTTCTACAAACAAGTGTTTTTTAAGATATTAAGGAACGGTCAAAAAATAAGATGAACAAAGCAAGCGAAAATATTTTTTTTTAATCAATTAAGCTATCTAATTTTAACGATTTTTATTAACTTACATAAAGTAAAATTCACTGTAACCAGACAATTACATGACAATAAAAGAGTGTTCTCAAAATTTTATGGGGTACCCTATCCCTACTATTTTAGTTGACTTGTTAGCTTTTGAGGCAAAAAATGCCATTAATGTTGATTATTCTGAATCTTTTGAATTAATAGTAGGCGACAAATACGAACTAAAGGCTTTGTCGAAAGAACCTACTTTCTTAAATCAACTATTCCCTTTTGCTCAAGCAGATAACAATGGTTCCTTCTATGCTTTTTGGCTAACTAAAGGGCAAGATTTAAACACAGCTCCCATTGTGGTTTTTGGAAGTGAAGGGGGCTACCATGTTGTTGCCAATAATTTACTATCTTTATTGAGGCTACTCAGTTTAGACGTAGAACCAATGGTGGACGAAGATGGGGTTTATTATTATAAAGACGAAGAAAACTACGAACCTAGCCGTCATTCTAGGAAATTTAAAAAATGGTTGCGAGCCGATT
Source organism: uncultured Aureispira sp. (assembly GCA_902727865.1). Classification (GTDB taxonomy): domain Bacteria; phylum Bacteroidota; class Bacteroidia; order Chitinophagales; family Saprospiraceae; genus Aureispira. The sequence goes on from CACVAQ010000159.1 coordinate 13,373, forward strand.
ACTTTATTTCCACTATTTCTACTAATTTGGTAGCAGCGCAATTGGTCGAAGAAGCACAAGACTTGTATCAAGAACTGTTTTTGTTGTGGATGGCTCCTTTTGTAAAAAAAACATACTCCTATAATTAACTTCATAGAATAGACAACTCATGGGCTTCGACATAGAAAGAGAAAACAAAAAGTTGCGCTATCGCCGAACCAATGATGCTCCTGTTGGGAGTGTTATTTTGCGCATGCTCAAAGCCTATGGTATTGAAGACAAATACTTTGAAGCAAGAGCCAAACAGCTTTGGCATGAAACGATGGGACCTACCATTAGTGGCTACACACAAAATATTTACGTCAAAAATCGTAAATTATACATTACCATTTCCTCTGCGTCTCTACGCCAAGAAATCTCCTATTCTAAAGAGAAAATTCGAACATTCATTAACGAAGGCATTGGGCAAGATTTTATCAAAGCAGTAATGATCTGGTAAATTTCGTTCGTTGAAAATCAATCTCCCTTGATTGAAAAAACAAGCAGCCTTCTTTTTTTTGCTGTATCTTGGTTTTAAGTTTATCACAAACACTTGTAAACCACCTCGTCATGAACACATCTAACATTCCTGTACTCATCATCGGAGCTGGTCCAACGGGACTTATGGCAGCAGCTCAATTGGAACGTTTTGGCATTTCTTACCGAATTATAGAAAAAAGAAAAGGCACTACTAAATTTTCGAAAGCGCTTGGCGTACAAGCTCGAACCATGGAAATTTATGAACAAATGGGGCTCGTCGAAAAAGCCATTGCCCAAGGTACTCCCGCTAAGAAATTACAAATCATGGTCAAAGGTCAATACGTCCAAACGATGCCTTTGTCGGAAGCAGGCGCAGGTTTCACCGCTTTTCCCTATCTATTTATATTAGAACAAAGTCGCAATGAGGAGCTTTTATTAGACTATATAGAAGCCAAAGGTGGTCGGGTAGAGTTTCAAACAGAGATGACTAGTTTTGAAGTCAAGGGGAACCAAACACGAGTTGGTATTCAACACGCTGATGGGTCTCTAGAAACCATTCAAGCCGATTGGGTCATTGCAGCAGACGGTGGCCGAAGTCCTGTCCGAAAAGCTTTAAATATTCCATTTAAAGGAGATACGTATAAAAATATATTTTATGTCGTCGATACAGATGTTGCTTGGTCAAAAGACCACCATTCTTTGCACATTAACTTGGCAGACAACAACTTCACAGCGTTCTTTCCTATTATAGATAAAAAAGGCACTCGCTATCGCTTGGTTGGTATTTTACCCGAACATTATTCCGAGAAGAAAGACATTGAGTTTGACGATATAAAAAACGAAATTAAACGCGTTCAGAATTTAGATTTAGAACTAGGCGATGCCAACTGGTTTTCTATTTACAAAGTACATCACCGTTGCATTGATCGGTTCAAAGAGGGCGCTGTTTTTTTTGCTGGAGATTCGGCTCATGTTCATAGTCCTGCTGGTGGACAGGGAATGAATACGGGCTTGCAAGACGCGTATAATTTGGTGTGGAAGTTAGCCTTGGTGGTACAAGGAAAAGCAAAGGAATCCTTGTTAGACAGTTATCATACAGAACGTTGGGTTATTGCGAATCAATTGGTCAATACAACCGATAGGGTGTTTAGTAATGTGGTGCGAAAAGGGCGTTTAATCAATTGGTTTCGGTTGAATATTGTCCCTTTTTTAATCAGTCGTTTGATGGGCGTCAAAAAAATCCAACAACGGGCCTTTAAGATGGTTTCTCAAACAGGCATTCGGTATTCAAACAGTCCAATTGCAGTTAGTGCTACTTATTTGAGCAAAAAAGCCCCACATCCTGGAGATCGCTTGCCTTATGTGAAGGTCTTCGATTCGACCACTGGCGAACTAAAAAACTTGTACCACTTATTAGGAGAGCAGGGCTTTCATGCGGTTTTTTGGTGGCGTAATAATGATAAAACAGAAATTCAAGACGCTGCTGTGATAGAAACCTATTTGAAGGAAAATTATACTACTGTTGTTCAGACACACAATCTATACGATCAAACAGAAAATAGCTCCGCCTTTCAAAAACTGGACTTAAAAAATTCTACCTTGTATCTTGTACGTCCTGATAATTACATTGGCTATATTGGAAAAGTGGATGATTTGGACGCTTTGAAAGCTTATTTAGAGTTGATTTTCATTTAAAATAAGGGTTCTTTCAGGCGCCACATGAAACTGGTTCCCTTCAGAGCAAAGACATTAAAATAGTATCACAGGGCTTGTCAAAGAATAAATTTTATTTATCTTGTTAAAAAAAACAGCTTGAAAAACCGAACACTATACTTGCTTTTAATCGTACTCATTTACAGTTTTGGGGCTTGTCAAAACGAGACGCCCAAGCCTCCGACGCCAATAGAATCGAGCGACAGCACCGTCCTCCCAAAGCCTAGTCCTCAAATTATATCCATTGATGGACGGCCTATTTCTTTGGTCGTTATTACTCGCCAAGCTATTATTCGAGTAGCTCCTTCTATCGAAGCGGCAGAAATCGCCCGTCGATCCAAAGGAGATAGTTTGTTGTTTACCAATCGAATTAGCCAATTTAATACGGCTATGAAATTGGAAGGCGTTGCTTACAATGAACCTTGGTTGCGAGTGATTTTAGAAGGCAATACCATGGGCTGGGTTTATGGTGCTTGTATTAATTTTGACGCAACAGAGCAAGAGCAATTGAAAGAAAAAGTATTGGATCAGCGAGCAGTAACCTTGTTTGGGGCTTCCTTGGCACAACAGATGGCGGCTTACCAAAAAGAGGTCGCTTCTGCTAGTACCTTGCCTGCTTTTCGAACGCTTTACTCTAGAGCAAAAATCTTAAAAGAGGGTTTGGAACAACAAATGGCGCTTCATGTCAAAGGGGCGCAAGAGTTGCCTGATTTTTTCTGGTTGAATGAATTGATGGATGGTTTGCTGGTGCATTATATTGAAGCAGAAAATAAGTACTACTTGTTCAAAGACCTGCGAGTCTGGCAAACAATTAGTCAGCAAACAATGGCTACCGAGGATGACAAATTTGTAGCGGTTCTGTTGGCTGCCTACCCTTCGGATAGCATTGCCTTTTATTTTTATGGCTGGGAATTGCCTGTTGATAGTACGACCATGTGTAGTTTATTGGGTAGTAATATTCATTCTCAGGTATTGGATAAAATTGAAGTTGCGCTGGATAGTAATGGTTATTTTAATACCGAAATTGAGGATTTAAAACAAGCTTTGATTGATGACATTGCGGTTGCAGAACAGTATTGGTTGCCTTTGGAGCCGATTCAAGAAGAATTGAATCAGATTATCCAAAAAGAATATTCTTTTTTAAGTTCTGGGGATCGAATTGCCTTAAAAACAAGGCGGCAATTATTACAAAAACACGTTGAAAACAACATTGCCCTCAACTTATTTGAAGGGCAATAAAAACGGCGTTCTAGAATTTGGAAATAGGCTAAGAGATTTAGAACTTTTATGCCTATCTTAATTCAGTCTTTGGGCTTGCTTCATTCTTACAACAAAAAAATAGTACTACAAAACAACGATAAAATGCCAAAAACGCTACGATTAGGATTTATCATGGGAGGAGGTGTATCGCTTGGTACGTTCTCTGGGGCTGCTTTGTCCGAAGCGATCAAACAGCAAATTGTTTACGGTCAATACGACACTGGAAAAAAAGACAAGGACGAACAGCCGATTTATGCGCCTTATGATGCAATCGAAATTGATGTATTTAGTGGGGCAAGTGCTGGAGCAATTTCCTTAGCGATTATGCTTCGGATACTGGTTAACCCTAGAGACAAATATCGTTTTTTGGGCTACCGTTCGTACGAAGATTTGCGAGAAGCGCTGGAACAAAAATTGTCTAAACAATTTGGCGGAAAGTTGATTGAGCTAAAAATGCAGTATCCTGAAAAATACGAGCAATTGCTCGCCGCCCAAACCATCCAAGATTTTCAAGATAAGGTTTGGTCCAAAGAAGTCGATGTAGATCGTTTTTTAGGCACGGGTTCTTTTGACAAAGATTTAACGGATTCTGCTAGTTTCATGGATAGAGGCGTGGTTGATCAATTAGGTGTAGAGTTGTTTCAATTTAAAGTTTCGGCAGAAGAACGCCTAAAAAATAAAATTTTATTGGGCGACCGAGTCCTCTTTGGCTGTACCTTGGCCAATCTTAGCCACACCCTTCAAAAATCCAAACGCACCCATTTTGACGATAGCAATAAGCCTTCTTTGATTCAAGCTTTAAATGATAGTTCTGTCGATAGGATTCACAGCGAGCTAAGGGTTTTTGACCTTAATTTTAAAGCCATAAAAGAGACCGAAGGACGTTATTATCCCTTGCGTTGGGTCCAATATCATGTTGGAAGCGATCTTGTGTTACAACAACAAGACAAAGACAAGAACCTTTATGAAAAAGAGGTTAAAAACCTAAATCAGAATGATGTTTGGCGAGAAATGGCTGCTACAGCCATTGCCTCTGCTGCCGTTCCTTTTGCCTTTGAGCCCGTTGTTTTAAATCGCTATCGGTATGAGTTTGGAAGCGAATGGGCAAGGGAATTAAAAGATAAAAAAAGCTATCCATTTACCTATGTGGATGGTGGTTTGTTCAACAACGAGCCTGTTAAAGAAGCCATGCGTTTGGCTTCGTATATCGACACCACCTCAGAGCATAAAAACTTTGAACGACAGCTTATTTTTGTTGATCCAGATGTGACAGAACTCGAAAATCAATTTAAGATTCATGCCCATGAGAAGCTAAGTATTGGACGCTCTCTTTTTTCGAGTAGAACCAAAGTAAGTAGTAAATCGACCGTGCTTCGCTTATTTAGCGGAATGACGTATATTCTAAGTGCTATTTTGAACGAGGCACAAAGTATTGAAGTGGGTAAAATTTCTGCTATTTTAGATCAGTTTGAACATCGAAAACAGATGCGGAAGTTCTATCGCTCTATTGTCAAAGGAATCCCTAACGATCCGCAAATCATTGAAATGCGTAACTTTGCAATGGCAGAATTAGACAAGGTTCGTTCTAAATTAAATTTGCCTGATAATACCTTACAAATACAACATGAGTTTTTGCGTATTATCAAAGAAGAACACAATTTCTTAGGCAATTACATTCCATTAGAAGACGAGCGTTTACTGGTGGACGAGATTCATAAATTTGTTTATTTGTCAACTCCTTCTCAAGTAGATCATGTTGGGTATTGGATTTTTATCTTGGCTTGTTTGAATCTGGATATCGCCATGAATTTGGTGGGCAAAACATCCAAAACGAAGCTAATTCCAATTGCTCCTTTTAATTTTTATGAAGAAGGAGAAGCGTTTAAACTCATGCCACTGCCAGGCAAGGGAATGGCGGGTTTTACAGGCTTTGCTTCTATCGAAGCTAGTAGCTATGAGGTGCGTTATGGCAAGTATTGTGCTCGACGTATTTTACAGGAATTGAACCTTACGGAAAGCAACCAACAGCAATTAAAATTACCACTTCGTTTTGATTATGGACGTTTTGACGGACTCTTAAAAAGTAATCTTCGCAACTCTATTGTCAAGCGAGTGAAAGAAATTGTTCCCAGTGGTTTTTCTGCTATTATGCCTTTCTTAGGCGGTTATTTAAAGGAGTCGGTGCAAAACTTTGTCGATCGCAATATTCATGGGAATGTTCGGACAGAAAGTTTTGAATTTCAAATTCGAGTGCCAAGTGATTTGTATGTACTCAAAGGCTTTTCGCCAAGTGGTGCCGCAGCCAACAAAAAAAGCTTGCAAGCCATTTCTATTCATGGCGACTACTACTTGATTACAAAGCTGTTGTACGATTTTGAAGAAGAACAATGGAAGGGAGCGCACACCAATTTTATGCAAAACATGTACATTGATCAATCAAAATTCTTTGAAGATATTGCCATGCTTTGTTTGGAACTGCCCGTGATGTCTTTGGATAGTGATGCTTATTTGTCTCCGAATCCAATTTTTGTAGCCGATGTTCGAGCGGGTTTAAAATCAAGTGGTTACAAAGAGTTGTCTGCTAAAAATTGGGCATTAAAATCGGATGTGCTGCCCTTGGACAAACATCTTTGGGGAAAAGATAAGTGGCTGTAATCAAACGAGGTAATTATCCCTCTAAATGCTTCTCTAACAACTGAATTGTTTTTTCTTTTGCATTGTTCAGTTCGCTCTGTAAGGCTATAATCGTTTGATCTTTTTCTTGAAGTTGCAACAAATACGTATTTAACTGTTCCTGTGTTTTTACTTTATAATCCTTATCATCTTCTGTGACCAAATCCTTATTTCCGCTCACGGCTTCGACAAAGATATTGTGCCGTAACATCTCTCCTCTTCCTGTTAATAACCAATGATAATTTACAGCATTAGGGTAATTCACGGCAATTTTAGCCACTAAATTAAGCTTCGGAATAGTTTGGCGATTATAAATATTTGAAATATTTTGGCTATTCACCCCCAAACTTTTTGCAAATCTACTGGTGTTCTTATCACAGCCCAAGTGATTGAGTACGGCTATTAATCTATTGTATAAGTCCAAATCTGCTCCTTTCATTGAAATTAAGTATGTTAAGAATTTGTTAATTCAATTATTGTTGTTTCAATAATAAATCATTTATTGTATATTTGATAACGTAAATGATTTCCACTGAATGTACACAAATGCAGCCCATTGTATACAAACGTACACCAATGTAAAGCATCGTACAGGAATGTATCCAAATGTACATAAATGTAAATGTATGAAAAAAACAGTAGTGAAACTAACGGACGAACAAAAAAAACTAAGCGCAGCATTAGAATATGGAGACATCGGTTCCCTTTGTAAAGTATTAAAAGTATCCAGAATGACGATATGGAAAACATTGAATGGCAAACGAGAATCTCAATGTGTTTGGAATGCCATCCAACATTTGGTCGGTCAACGGAATGCAAAAAGGGAAGAAAGCATTTCTAAACAGCTGTCCTAAAAAAAAGGTGTCGTCTATACTTTATCAATCCCTTTATTGGTTTAGTTTCAATCGCTTAACGTATTAATTTACAAAAAATGTTAGTTGGGTAGATCGTGTTTAGACACCAAATGTCCTAGAGTGTGTAGCATGATCTTCAATCGGGGGGGCGCTCCCAGAATAAATTTATTCTGGGGCGCTTTTTTAGGTTAAAAGCTAACAGGCTTTCTTATAGAGCCCCAAAAGGCAGCTTTTTATAATTGTTTGTGGAGCGTACGTAAAAATTAAAATCTAAGCAGTAACAGCACAGCTAAATAAGCGTAGCGCTCAGTAGTCCACGCAGGAAGAAACCTAGTGAACGAATCAACAGAGTATTACTGTGTTACTAATTTTGTCCATCTACTTACTAGTGCTTAATAATTTTACGCATTGAACCTACTCTTGTTTTAAGGTAATATATACCTATCGGAAGTTGAGACAAATCAATACGCCAACGATTATCACTTAATATTTTAACATCGACTAGATGGGTATAGGTCTTGCCTCTTATATCCATAATTTCCAACTCACTTTTCTGAATATTAGCCCCTAAAACATGAATAATGTCTGTTGTAGGATTCGGAAAAATCTGAAGTTCACTATTTTCTTCAATAGAAATTGCTTTAATGGAGGAATAAGAAAAATGTCCATTGTAGTCATTTTGTTTCAGTCGATAGTAGGATACATCTAAAAAAGGAGCTTCATCAAAATAGCGGTAAGTATTTTCCAAAGCAGTTGTTCCATGTCCTTTAAGCCTAGCGATTTCTTCCCAAGTAGAACCATCTTTAGATCGTTGTACCGCAAAGTAATCGTTGTTCAATTCTGAACTGGTGTTCCAATTCAGTTGAACCCCTTTTTCTTTTTTTGTGGCTGTAAAATCTGTTAATTCAACAGGCAATGTACTATTGTCTATGACCAATGAAAACCCTTCATTTCCTGTCTGTCCAGTAGGGGAAATATTATATGTCCAAGAAAAGCCTGTAACATCAAACATGCTTGCATTCCATCGAGTTCCTGCACCATTATTGGTTTCCTTAACAACAGCCGTAGCGTCTTCAACAATGGTAGAGGGTAAAGATCCTGTCATTGCAACTCCATCAACTCGCATCCTTGGAGGAGCATTTGAAGAGGTTTCTTCTATTGTTATGTTCTCACCATCAGGGTTAGAAACAACAATTTGCTCGCCTTGTAGCAAGTTTAAATAATTAGACAAAACAACATTTGCGCTCCCATTTAAAAATGTAAGGCTAAAAGAGGCACCATCGCTATTCACTAGATTAACACTTGTTCCACCAGCACCTATTCTCGGATACCCATTAACTATATTTAGATTAATCTGAACATCCAGTCCAGTTCCATTAATGTCGCTAATAATTTGTCCATCAATAAATGTATCTCCTACGTTTAATCCTGTTTCCACGGACCAGTTGACTGTTTGGGCTTTTAGAGGATTCATGAAATACATGAATACGATTACTAAGATAATTTTTTTGTAGATAATTTTCATATATAATATATTTTTTAATTATTTTATCAGAATCAATACATTTGCTTAATGTGTCACCAATGATAAAACATCAAAAATCAACTACTCTTACCCTAGTCTACTTAAAGTTTTAGGTATTTATACGATCATAACACAAAATCTATGTTATAGAGCATATATCTACTTTATTAGTAAGCCTATCTTCTAATCCACTATACCTCTTTTCTTTCTACGTTCTAACGCATCGCCTCAACAGGACTAATTTTAGCCGCTTTCAGAGCGGGAATTAAGCCCGCAATTGCTCCCGCAACGACCACA
>CACVAQ010000159.1:22292-23690 GCA_902727865.1 uncultured Aureispira sp.
GTAAGCCTATCTTCTAATCCACTATACCTCTTTTCTTTCTACGTTCTAACGCATCGCCTCAACAGGACTAATTTTAGCCGCTTTCAGAGCGGGAATTAAGCCCGCAATTGCTCCCGCAACGACCACAATAATTGTTGCAAAAATAACCATTCCTGCATCTACTTGTGGATCTCTAAAAAAACCACCATCAATCTCGTAAGCATTCATCGTTTTTCTTATCAAATGAATCAAGCCTATCCCCAAAGCCATCCCAAGATACCCTGCAACACTAGTAATCAACACCGCTTCTTGCAAAATCATACTCACCACAGAAAAGGGCGTTGCCCCTAACGCTTTTCGAATTCCAATTTCTTTTGTTCTATCTTTGACAACAATAAGCATAATATTGCTGACTCCTATAACGCCAGCAATAATCGAGCCCACTCCTACTACCCATATAAAAAAACTAATCATTTTAAATAAGTTCATAATAGATTGAAAATGCTCCACTCGATTCCGAACACGAATCGCTTGTTTATCTTTGGGATCAAAATTATGCTTGTCGGCCAGTTTTTCAATCAAATCTTGCTCCATCACCAGCACTTCCTCTAGCTTGGCATCGCCTGTTGTGAGCATAATTTGATTGATGGTATTCTTCGTATCAAAACAACGTTGTGCGGTGGTAATTGGAAGATAAACCATTCGCATTTCATCGTCTCCCCCTGTATCGCTAAAGACACCAACCACTTGAAAACTAATTCCACCAACTTGAACGTATTTTCCAATCGGATTTTCATTCGGAAAGACTTCTTCCACGACCAAGGTTCCAATTACAGCTACTTTTCGGTAGCCTTTTAGATCAAGGGCATTCACATAACGCCCTTCCTCTATAATTGTATTTTCTAGTACTTGATGATCGGGATGTACGCAACGAACGTTAAAATTATACCGCTTATTATTATAAACCAACTTCTCTAATTCTGTCGGCAAAAAAAAGCGCCCTGTAATATGTTCCGTTCCATCAACTTTGTTTTTCAGTAAGTCATAATCTGAATTATCAAATTCTACATTACGACTACTTGCCAAACCATTGTGTGCCATCGAAGTTCTTCTAGGATAAATCCAAAGACTATTCGTCGCATCGTCTCTAAATTCATATTCTGCGCCATTTTGCAGTCCATTTCCTGCCCCAAGCAACAATACCAACATAAAAATCCCCCAAAACACGCCAAAAGCAGTCAAGCCAGTACGCAACTTGTGCTTACTAAGGGATAATATTATCTCGTGCCATTTATCTAAATCAAACATGAACGAACGTTTTTTTTGCGTAGCAAAAAATGAATATCCAATGGATATTCAAGTGAGTGAACCGCAAAGCGGATTTTTAAAAAACATGGATACTTAATAATATACCCAAAT
>CACVAQ010000159.1:23790-29395 GCA_902727865.1 uncultured Aureispira sp.
TGAACGAACGTTTTTTTTGCGTAGCAAAAAATGAATATCCAATGGATATTCAAGTGAGTGAACCGCAAAGCGGATTTTTAAAAAACATGGATACTTAATAATATACCCAAATGTGTCAACTGTATTCGTACTTTAAGCGTATGGTATCAGACACTTTAGAAGTGTCTGATACCATACGAAAGTGCAAAAGTACGATTTAAAGTGTTTTTTCCTAAGCCAAATTAAGAGCTTAACGAAATTTTAGTTTTTATTTGCAAAAGAGTTATTCCCAACAAAGCATCTACCACGTTTAATCCAAGCCATTTCATTATGAACAATAAGCTAATCACAACACAACGGATCACTTTACTGGTTGGTATTATTTTATTAATCATAAAATTTATTGCCTACTTTCTAACGGGCTCCAACACCATTTTAACAGATGCCTTAGAAAGCATTGTGAATGTTGTTGCTGGAGGATTTGGTCTCTTTAGTCTATACATTGCCGCCTTACCTAAAGATGAAAACCATCCTTATGGGCATGGGAAAATTGAATTTGTATCTGCTGCGGTAGAAGGGGTTTTAATTTTGATGGCAGGCATTTTAATATTAATGAAATCGGTGTACAATCTACAATACCCGATTCCAATTCACGACGTAGATACAGGAATTTGGATTACCGCAGTCGCAGGTTTGATTAACTATTTATTGGGCGTTTATGTTGAGCAGCAAGGTAAGGTGGCGAGTTCAATGGTTTTAATTGCCAGTGGCAAACACCTTAAATCAGATGGTTATTCTACCTTAGGAATGATTTTAGGCTTGGCAACCATTTTGTTCACCGATTGGCTTTGGTTGGATTCTGTCATTGCCATTCTATTTGGCTTTATTATTCTAAAAACAGGAATAGAGGTCATCAAATCCTCTATGGCGGGTATTATGGATGAAGTAGATTATCCTTTAGTCGCTGAAATTGTTCAACTTTTAGACAAAAATCGACATTCTGATTGTATTGATGTTCATAATTTACGTGTTATTAAATATGGTACGGCCCTACACATAGACTGCCACATTACCATTCCTTGGTATTTTGATACTCGTCAAGCACATGCCGAAGTAGATCGCTTGGAAGCCTTATTGGCTGCCAATACCGAAAAGCCCATTGAATTTTTTATTCACGTAGATCCTTGTATTCCCAAATCTTGCACCATTTGCAATAAGAAAAATTGCCCCGTCCGACAAGCCGATTGGGAACAAAATGTAGAGTGGACGGTTGAAAATATTATGCTAAATCAGAAACATTTTCTAGAAACACAGCAGTGATTTGTCAAAAAAGCATCCTTTTTTTTCTTTTTATAATTTTAAAAAAAAAATAACATTTCTTAATTCGTATTTGATTATTGAATTTCATACCTTTGCACTAGTTTTCAAGGTAAGTCAATCAATTACAGATAGATTTGCTATTGATATAGCTCTAAAGAGCGCCTTTTTAAAATAAAAAAAAATTAGATTTTTTCATGGAAACTACTAATAAAGTGCAATACAAAGTTAAAGATATTTCCCTAGCTGCTTGGGGACGCAAAGAAATTGAATTGGCAGAAGCTGAAATGCCTGGACTAATGTCTCTACGCGAAAAATACGGTGCTGCTAAACCATTGGCTGGTGCTCGTATTGCAGGATGTTTGCACATGACCATTCAAACAGCTGTTTTGATTGAAACACTAGTTGAACTAGGTGCTGATGTTACTTGGTCTTCTTGTAACATCTTCTCTACTCAAGATCACGCAGCTGCTGCTATCGCTGAAGCTGGTATTCCTGTTTATGCTTGGAAAGGTATGAACGATGAAGAATTTGACTGGTGTATCGAACAGACTTTATTTGCGTTCAAAAATGGTGAAGCATTGAACATGATTTTGGATGATGGAGGAGATTTAACGAACATGGTTATTGATCGTTTCCCTGATGTTGCCAAAGGTGTTTATGGTCTTTCTGAAGAAACTACTACTGGTGTACACAGATTGTACGAAAGAATGAAAAACGGCACTTTAAACATGCCTGCTATCAACGTAAACGATTCTGTTACAAAATCTAAGTTTGATAACAAATACGGTTGTAAAGAATCTTTAGTAGATTCTATCCGTCGTGCTACCGATACAATGATGGCTGGTAAAGTTGCTGTTGTTGCTGGATATGGTGATGTAGGTAAAGGTTCTGCTGCTTCTTTGCGTGGTGCTGGTGCTCGTGTTATTGTTACTGAAATTGATCCAATTTGTGCGTTACAAGCTGCAATGGACGGTTTTGAAGTTAAAACAATGGCAAACGCTATTCCTAGAGCTAATATCGTTGTTACGGCTACAGGAAACAAAGATATTATCACTCCTGAATACTTCAAGATGATGGCTGACAAAACTATCGTTTGTAACATTGGTCACTTCGATAATGAAATCGACATGACTTGGTTGAACGATACGCACGGTGCTTCTAAAGTAGAGATCAAACCTCAAGTTGATTTATACAACATTGACGGAAATGACATCATTGTTTTAGCGGAAGGTCGTTTAGTAAACTTGGGTTGTGCGACAGGTCACCCCTCTTTCGTAATGTCTAACTCGTTCACCAACCAAACTTTAGCTCAATTAGAGATTTGGGAAAACAAAGAGAACGACAAATACGAAAACAAAGTATACATGTTACCTAAGCACTTGGATGAAGAAGTTGCACGTTTGCATTTAGCAAAAATTGATGTTCAACTAGAAACTTTATCTAAAGATCAAGCTGATTATATCGGTGTGACTGTTGAAGGTCCTTACAAACCAGAACATTACCGTTACTAGAATTTCAAAATTCTAAATAACTTCCATATATTAAACGGCAATGCTCCTCGTGAGCATTGCCGTTTTTTTTATATCCTTTTCTTTTTTTAATTTTGAACAACTTGATTCCCATGTTTGACCAAGTAGCTTTCCAATTTGGCGTTTTTGCTACATTAGCAACGTTAACATTCACCTTTACCATATGGATTTTAGCTGCGGTCAATCGGTTGCGTATAGAATCCGTTGGAATTTTGCAAAAGCCATTCCTCCATCTATGCAAAATAAACATTAATGCTATCGAGCTTATTTTAGGCTGGTTTCCCTTGGGAAGTTTTGTCAAAATAGCGGGCATGATGGAGGAACCATTAAATGTTGATCTGGACACTCCCCCAATTACTAGTACAGATACGATCCCTACCTATGAATTTAGAAGTCGTCCAATTGGCATAAAACTACTCGTACTGATGACGAGCCCTCTATTGTTAATCTTAATCGGACTCTTGTTCCTAAATACCACCTCACTTCCTCTACTTGAATTCGCAACAACCTATTTAAACATCAACTTTTTCCAACTTCCCATCGAGGCTGGTGCTCCTATTTGGGATGCTTTTTATAACAATCCTATTTTCTTATTTGGCTCTATTTTTCTTTTTTTAGGTTTTGGTAATCTTGGAAATAATTTGGGCAGTTTACTAAACAGCAAGTTTTTAACTTGGTTCTTCTTTTTCTTGCCACTCTCCTTTTTGTTACTTAGCCTAGGCATTTTTAGACTAATTTGGTCTACTTTTGCATGGATAAACATAGGGTACTTTTTAATTGGTGGTCTTTCAACAGGAATAATTGGATTCTTGTTAGCAATTTTATTAGCGAAGTTCTTGCCCAATACTTAACAAGTTTATTCCACGCAAAATGCCAGACACTTTCAGAGTACCTGGCATTTTGCTAATTGAAGCAGCCTTATATTTTATCTGCTGCCATAAGCACGATTTCATTCTAAAAACGTTTGATTCTTCGAATTGTTAATGAACCAAACGTTACTTCGTTTGTTCCTTAATAAAACGATCTAAAGTATATTTACTAGTAGACTCACTTAGCGACTCCCGTACGATCTCATAGGCTTCAGGATTCAAAGTCTTGGTATAAGCATATTGTGCAAAGTCCAAGCGAGTTTCTTCCAATTCAAACAGCGCATTGATTTGCTTTACTTGCATCGCACTCACCTTAGAACGATCCACAATCGTCTTAGCACGCTCCAAACGATGACTTTCCAAAGCCAAGCCTTTCAACTTTTGCTTCAAGGCTTCAAAATCTTCCGAAGACAATTCACTTGGTCCAGTTGCCAAGGTATTTTCAGCCGCTTTTTTATTTACATTTTTAATATAATCTTCCAATAATTTGTGATTGCCTTCTTCTAAAACCTCTTTAACAATCGTATAATTAGCGGGATCGGTTGTCTTAAGATAAGCGTATTTAGCATATTCCATCCGATTTTCTTCAAACAAAAAGATCTCTACAATTGCTTTTACTTGTTCTGCCGATACCTTATTCTCATCGGTCACAGCCTTCGCTTCTTCTAATTTTTTGGCATCTGACGTTTGGCTCATAATTTTATTCTTAGCGTTTACAAAATCGCCAAAAGACATTACTTTTGCGGTAGAAGTGGTCTCAGTAGTGGGTTGGTTTGCTGTTATACTTGTTTTTATAATTTCTTTTTCAACTTCATATTCCTGTACTGGTTTATCCTTCAAGAAATTGCTTAGCGTCTCCTTGCTTTTAGAATGCTTTAAGCCTTCTTTTACAATAGCATAATTTGCTTGATCGTAAGTCCTTTCATAGGCATATTTAGCATAGTCCAACTTTGAGCTTTCAAAACTCAATAGCTCCAAGAGTTCATTTACTTGACTAGATAACAAATAATTGGCCGCACTAATTTGTTTTACTCGACGTAATTTTGCACTTTCAAAAGGTTCTTCATTAGCCGATTTTTTAGCGGCTGCAAAAGACTGCTCGTCCATTGGGCTTGGGCCTGTCGTGGCGTTTACGCTAGTCCTTGTTGACTCGGTTTCAACTGCTGTTTCTTCTTCTCCTTCAAGGACGGCTTCGGTTTCAAGTGCATCTTCGGTTGAGTCAAGCGCTTCTTTTTCTGCTACTTTTGGGACAACTGGCACTTCGCTTTTAGCCAAAAAACTTTTTAAGGCCTCTTTAGAAGGGTTCAATCGAAACAAACCCATTAGATTAGGATAATTCTCAGCATCCAATGTCGTTGAATAAGCATATTTAGCATAGTCCAACTTATTACTTTCCAAAGAAAAGCCTTTTATAATTGCCTCAATTTGAGCGACCTTCAAATACTGTGCATCTGACAACTCTTTAGCTTTTATCAAACGTTTGCTATCATACGATTCCCCGACAATTTGTGTGCGATGGACCTCAAATTCAGCTTCAGATAAAGGGCTTGAATTTTGTGCAAACAATCCAAAAAAGGGAAGGATTAAAAATAGAAACGTAATAATTGTTTTCATAGATGCTTTTTTAGAAGGTTATATTTTTTAATTCATTAACAAGCTATAGCGCTACTAAAAACATTCCAAACCCTAAAATGAGTTCTTTTGGAAGTCAAAAGCAAATAAAAAAAGCGATAAAAACTAAGTTTTTATCGCTTCTGTATTTTTTTAACGCATCAAACGTTTAAGCCAAATGCTTGTCTAGTTTAGCTTGTAAAGCAGGCTTAGTAATTGCGCCTACGTGCTTTTCAACCACTTCACCATCTTTTAAGATCAAGATCGTAGGAATTGAACGAATGCTATATTGCATTG
>CACVAQ010000159.1:29495-35139 GCA_902727865.1 uncultured Aureispira sp.
TAAGCCAAATGCTTGTCTAGTTTAGCTTGTAAAGCAGGCTTAGTAATTGCGCCTACGTGCTTTTCAACCACTTCACCATCTTTTAAGATCAAGATCGTAGGAATTGAACGAATGCTATATTGCATTGCTAGTTCTTGATTTACATCAACATCTACTTTTCCAATCAAAGCAGTTCCAGCATATTCATCCGCCAATTCTTCAATAATTGGGGCAATAGCTCTACATGGACCACACCATTGTGCCCAAAAGTCAACTACTGTTACGCTACCTGAATTTAATACTTTATCTTCGAAGTTTCCATCTGTGAATTCGAGTGCCATTTGTATTTTTTTTTTGTATTTTCTAAGTCTCCTTTTCTTAGCTCAAAATTAGCACTTAAAATAAGGACTTAGAATCAAATATATTAATCAATCTTCATAACAACGAATGTAGATATAATGTTGCAATCTACCAAAATAATGTCTTATTTTTTGTTTATACATTGTAACAAATTTCGCCTAAAACAGGCCTTTACAAACTAGGGTTTAATACAATTCATTTGTAGAAAAAGGGGGCTATTTTTTAATCTTAACTACATTATATGCGTACAGGACAACTAAAGTGCTTCGCTCATGAGCTACTGTTATGAAAAAAAAAGAGTCCGCTGTGGCAAAAATTAGCTACGGGGAGTCTTTGAGTTGTCCAAGAACGAAAACTTTTAGCTCGTTGCGCTCATTAGAAGAGCTGTCCTGTAGTTAGATTTTTTATAGAAAAATAAAAAAATCAACGGAGTATTATTTATAAAAAGAACGCTTTTTTATCGACTTTTGCACAGCTTCAAGCAGAAGCTTTTTTATAATCATTTAAAAACAGAGGTACATTCCATGAAGGTTGCTATTATAGGAGGAGGTGCAGCAGGTTTTTTTGCTGCCATTTCTGCCAAAGAAAATCATCCCAATGCTGAAGTTGTTATTTTGGAAAAATCTAGGAAATTACTATCCAAAGTAAAAGTATCTGGCGGAGGGCGTTGTAATGTCACGAATGGTTGTACGTCTATCAAAGAATTGGTGAAGGCCTACCCTAGAGGAAACAAAGCCTTAAAAAAAGCCTTTCAGGTCTTTAACACCCAACATACCATGGACTGGTTTGAGTCTAGGGACGTTCCCTTAGTTATACAAGAAGATGGTTGTGTGTTTCCTGTTTCTCAAAATTCTCAATCTATCATTGATTGTTTTTTGGAGGAAGTCCGACGCTTGGGCATCCAAATTGAGGTTGGAAATGCAGTAAAAACAATTGTACCGAACGAAAATGGCATCGAACTAACTTTAAACAAAGGCGATTTGGAACCTAGACAGTTCGATAAGGTCATTGTTGCAACAGGAGGTTCGCCCAAATTACAGGGACTAGAATGGTTGGCTGATTTGGGGCACAAAATTGAAACGCCTGTCCCCTCTCTCTTTACCTTTAATATGCCCAAAGAAGCCATTACAAAACTGATGGGAATTGTTGTCGAGCAAACCAAAACCAGTATTCAAGGCACCAAACTCAAATCAGATGGTCCGCTGTTGATTACACATTGGGGCATGAGTGGTCCTTCTATTCTCAAACTGTCTGCCTTTGGGGCACGTCTACTGAGCGAATGTGACTATTCCTTCAATGTACAGGTCAATTGGGTCAATGAATTAAATAATGCGCTTGTTGTTGAAAAAATAACAGAAATAGTCCAAGCACATCCCAACAAATTGCTGACCAACTATCGCCCTTACTTGCTTCCAGAACGTCTTTGGCACTATTTATTAGAAAAAAGTGAATTGCCTGCCAATAAAAAATGGACAGAACTGGGAAAAAAAGGTTTGCATAAATTAGTCGCTTTATTGACCAATGACATTTATGCCGTAAAAGGAAAAACAACCTTCAAAGAAGAATTTGTGACTTGTGGAGGCGTGAGTTTAGAAAGCATTCAAACCAAAACAATGGAAAGTAAGGTTTGTCCCAATCTTTATTTTGCAGGCGAAGTAATGGATATTGATGGTATTACAGGCGGTTACAACTTTCAAGCCGCTTGGACGACCGCTTTTATTGCAGGACAATTATTGTCTTAAAAAGTGATTTTCCGCAATTAACACTAAATTAATAGTAGACTAACAATAAGACAATATACTAAAGCTATCTTTAAGTTATTCCTTCCTATAAGAACAGAAAAAAAATAACTTCTTATCGGCTCTATTAATTTAATTTAAAATCTCCTTCGAATACAAAAAAACTATGTACTTTCGCCCCATCAAATAGATCGTTGATAAATTTAAGGTAAAAAAATTTATCAATCAACAGTGTTCAACAGACAACAAAAAGTAAACAATGGATTTCAATTTTGGTAGTGTTCTTAATATCATCGGATCTTTAGCCTTTTTTATTTATGGTATGAAGATGATGAGCGACGGTATCCAACGTGCAGCAGGCTCACAGCTTAGAAACATTTTAAGGACGATGACTCAAAATCGTTTTTTAGGTGTATTTACGGGTTTTTTAATTACACTCCTTATACAATCATCCTCCGCTACTACCGTAATGACGGTTAGTTTTGTGAATGCGGGCTTGTTGTCTTTGACAGAATCCGCTGGTGTTATGATTGGCGCCAACATTGGTACGACCATTACAGGTTGGATTGTTTCTGTACTGGGATTTAAAGTCAAACTATCCGCCTATTCTATTCCTTTGTTCGCTTTTGGGGTTCCTATGGTTTTTATAGGAAAAGGAAAAGTAAAGTATTGGGGGCAATTTATTATTGGTTTTGCTATCTTATTTTTAGGTTTAAGTGAGTTAAAAAGCGCTGTACCCGATTTAAAAGGAAACCCTGAAGCGCTTGAGTTTTTGGCGCACTACACCCAATGGGGTATTTTCTCTAGGATTTTATTCGTTGTTGCAGGAACTTTAT
This sequence comes from uncultured Aureispira sp., assembly GCA_902727865.1. GTDB lineage: Bacteria > Bacteroidota > Bacteroidia > Chitinophagales > Saprospiraceae > Aureispira. Next base: position 32,410 of record CACVAQ010000159.1, read on the forward strand.
TGACCATTTTTGTACAATCGTCGAGTGCCTCTATGGCAATTACCTTGACGCTTTGCGCCAATGGCTTATTGCCCTTTGATGTTGCGGCAGCTATGATATTGGGAGAAAATATAGGCACAACGATTACCGCAGAATTAGCTGCTTTAATTGGAAATACTTCGGCTCGACGTTCGGCTAGAATTCACTCCTTATTTAATACGCTTGGCGTAACTTGGATGGTGATTGTATTGCCTTGGTTTTTACCTGTCTTGTCGGATACTATGCAAATGCTATTCCCTAACTTTTTTGGGAATCCTTATGTAGATGCAGCCGCTATTCCATTGTCTTTAGCTGCGTTTCATACCGCCTTTAATACCATCAATGTTTGTTTGATCTTGCCTTTTGTTCCCTTATTAGTCAAAGCGGCCACCTATACGGTGAAAGATAAGGATGGCGATAGTACTGAAAAATTGAAGTTTATTACGAATGGAAATTTAACCCCAGAATTAAACACTGGTGCGGTACAAAACGAAACAGCCCATTTTGGGGAGGTCATTGGTAGAATGAATGAATTCTTAAGAACGGCTTTGAATGGGGGGACTAGTAAAGAAAAAGAAGAAGCCATCAAACAGCTCTTTAAATACGAAGAGATTTCGGATATGATGGAGATTGAAATCACCGAATACATTACGAATTTAGCAGACAAGGAAATTACTCCTGATACTTCCATTCGTTTAAGAAGTTATATGAATATTGCCAATGATTTGGAACGTATTGCGGATATTTACTTCCAAATAGCAAAAACATTAGAACATAAATTTGAAGAACGCATTCATTTATTGCCAGAACAACGCGATGGCCTAAATAAAATGATGAAACTAGTCGACAAAGCGTTTCAAGAAATGAACAACAACTTGGCCGTTTCTGATTATAACAGCGTAGACAAAACAACTGCTCGTCACTTGGAAGACTCGATTAATGCTCTTAGAGATCAGTTGCGTTCGAGCAACCTAGATCGTTTGGGTAAGCCTGATTACAAAGTCAAATCGGCTATGATTTATAACAATTTATTCTCTTCTTTAGAGCGTATTGGAGATCATATTATTAATGTAACAGAATCTGTTGTTGGAGAGATTTAAGTTAGATTGAATACGTCCTTGTACCGATAAGATAACTACTATAAAAGTGGCTCATTCATAACAAAATGAATGAGCCACTATGGTTTAAATTTCTGTGTATTTCAAGGTTACAATTGGCGTCGTTTCCGAAACCTTTTTTAAATAGGTTTGAAATTTAAAGATATCCGAATGGTCCTTATAAGCAAAGTCAAATTCCTGGATATAACCACTAGAGAAATTACCAGAACGATCAAGCATTTCCGAAAATTTACTTTTATACGCTTTTCGATCTTTTGCTTTTAAAGTATTCTTCCAATACTTCATTGTATCAAACCTAGACAATTTTCTGCCCGCCCCATGAGCACAAGAAAACAAGGCTGTAGACGCTAATTCAGCATAAGGTTTCAACTGTACCAATAAGCTCCCTCTAGTCATAGAAAGCGGAATCACTGTCGTAACGTTCTCCGACAATTCCGTACTTCCTTTGCGGTGAATAATTCCTCCTTCCTGCTCAAATCGAATATGGTTGTGCATCGAGTCTTCTAATTTATAGCCCGTGCCATTTAGCTTCCCTTCTTCTTCCATTTTTGAAAAATCCAAATTCAGGTAGTCTCTTTTGATGCTCCCTTTATCACTTTTGATATAGTTGGCCTTTTGCAAAAAAGTCATTGTTTTGAGACAGAAATTTTTTCTTCTCTCATAACCAAACGCTAAGATGCTATCGTAATAGGCATAGAATGTTTCGTCCACAAAAGACTTATGAATAAAAGGAACTGCTTGACCATATTCATCCGAAAAAGATTGTACCAAACTATAACAATGTTGATAGAGCCCAATACCTCTATCACGAGTTCCTGTGTGGCAGATAATGTAAATAAACTCAGCGTCTTCTTCTAGCGATAAAAAGTGATTGCCCCCTCCTAAACCGTCGTCAGTCATCTTGGTATGCGCCAAGTTGAACGCTCTGTAATGTTCTTCTTTATCAAAAGGTTTTATCCAGTCTGATTTAGAGAGTTTTAAATACATTACGCCACAACCAATATCCTTTCCTGTAATTAGAGGATAAATATATTCCTCTGTCGAGAAAGCAACGCCAACAGGGATCGCTTTTTCATCGCAATAATGAATGTCTGTAAATGCACAGACCTTTTTTATAAGAGGGCTTTCAGCATATTTAATAATTTGCTCTGAGGCATTTTTTTCAATGCTGTCCTCATCACAAAAGAATTTTATGTTGTTCATGGTTCTTTTTTTTACTTTAAAATCGTTTTCGATCAATGCAAGTAATCGTTCCTTGAAAAAGTAAGTAGCAGCCGTAAAAAATCATTTTAGAAATGATGCTTCCAAAGGAACAGCATTGCCTAATCTTCAGACAGAGGTCTGTAGATTGTGTTTGTACGAACATAGAAATTGTAAATTTGGTTTCTTAGAGCCCTATTATTTAATCAAAAATTGGTTTTTGATCGCCTGATTTCTTTTTAGCAAAGTCCTTTTGGCATTACTTCGTGGAGAACCCGAACTAAGCGTAGCGACCTCTCGGATTAACAAAGGCTCAGCGTAGCTAAATTATATCAATTTGATTATCAACAAGATAGCTTTGAATCATTAATTTAACTAAGTTGTTAATAATCAA
>CACVAQ010000160.1 GCA_902727865.1 uncultured Aureispira sp.
CATTTAATAAATTATAGGCTAATACAACCAATCAATATAAATGTCAGAAACGCTGTTAAAATATCACGCAGAACAAGAGTATGCAAAGGAATTAGAGGCATTAGCAAAGAATGACAAATTTCCAAAACCAACCAACTGGAATTTATCCCCTTGGGCGGTTGTCACCTATATTATAGGCGGAGAATTAGAGGATGGTACAATTATCAACCCTAAATATTTTGGCAAAAAGCGGGTTATTGAAATTGCCGTCGCTACTTTGGTCACGGACAGGGCCTTATTATTATTAGGCGTACCTGGTACGGCCAAAACATGGGTGGCAGAACATCTTTCTGCCGCTATTTCTGGCACATCTACTTTATTAGTACAAGGAACAGCAGGCATCAACGAAGACACCTTGCGTTACAGTTGGAACTATGCAAGTTTGTTGGCAAAGGGACCTACTGAAGAAGCCTTAGTCCCGTCTCCTATTATGTTGGCGATGCAACAAGGCAAATTAGCAAGAGTAGAAGAGTTAACTCGAATTCCTTCGGACGTACAAGATACATTGATTACCATTTTATCCGAAAAAACATTGCCAATTCCTGAGCTAAATACAGAAGTTCAAGCCCAAAGAGGTTTTAATGTTATTGCGACGGCAAATGATCGAGACAAAGGCGTAAATGACCTTTCAAGTGCTTTGAAGCGACGTTTTAATACCGTTGTGCTTCCTTTGCCTTCTACTTTGGAGGAAGAGGTGAAAATTGTAAAAACACGAGTAGACCAATTGGGTAAAAGCTTGGATATTCCAGCAGAATTGGCTCCAGTAAAGGAAATTGAACGTTTGGTCACCATGTTCAAAGAACTAAGGGATGGAAAGACGATTGATGGGAAGATAAAATTAAAAATGCCGACTTCAACGCTGAGTACGGCAGAAGCAATTTCTGTCATTAATAGCGGGCAAGCCTTGGCGGCACATTTTGGAGATGGTACAATCAAAGCACGAGATTTGGCAGCTAGTATTATTGGAGCCGTTGTTAAAGATCCTACGCAGGATAGTGACATCTGGAGAGAATATTTAGAAACGGTTGTTAAAGAGCGAAAAGAATGGTCCGACTTGTATCGTGCCTTCAAAGAACTTGAATAGAAGTTTTTTTTTTGAAATTCATTCCCCACCCATTCTTAAAAGTATCAAATATGCGCTTATTCCTATGCTCTTGTCTTGTTTTCTTATGTTCTGTTTCTTCTTCTAAAGCACAGAAAGGCTATGCTCATCCTGACTTTGCAGTACAATATGTTTCTTACTTTGGCATTGGCTCTCAATCGGTTCAAAAACCAGCCGTTATTGGCTACAATGCTGCGAATTATGCCTTGATGCAGGAAGCCTTGCCCGATTGGACGGGGCAAGGACTTGGCGTGCCTGTTTATTTTTATAAAAAAGTGCTAGAAAGCTGCGGTGCCGACCAACTCATTAATACTTTTATAGCGGATTATGACAAAATGCAACCAAAAGATGTCGCAGCAAGATTACTCGAAATCACAAGTAAAATTAAGGTCGCAACGGTTTCTAAAAACCTAAAGAACCAATTAAAGAACGCTATAAATGAGTTCTACAAGGGGAAACAAATTAGGCTGAGTAGCTCTCCGAACACTCCTTTAACCGAAGGAAGAACTACTTTTTCGGTGACCACATCTATGGATGATTTGGGAGCGAGTCTTGCTTTGATTTACGCTTCTTTTTGGGAACGAGATGCCGTCGTTGCACGCTTTTCTAATAAAACATTAGATCAAAAGAAGTTAGCCGTAGGCGTTTTAGTCACACAAGGCTTTGAATATGGATACGCTATAGGAAGAGTTCAAACGGATTATACAAGCAAAGAGCCTTCTATTAATATTTTAAGTAAAAGAGAGACCTCGACAGAACGCATCGGCTTCCCTAAGTTTGATAGTAAATGGTATAGAACCTACGAAAAGGCAGAAAAAACGCCTGTTTTTGTTGATAATGCGGCCTTGACTCCTACTGTTAGAAATTTGCAGAAAATGATGACGATTCTTGATCCAATTTTAAGAGCTGAAATTCCCAAATCAAACGTCTTGTCTAACAAAGACTATATTACTCAATTTACTTTTGTTATCAAAAAAACAGAAGAAGGACAATTCATCGTAAAACTACAACAACCTGAGTTGCAATTGCAATCGAAGAAGTAATCCTTTCAAGGATTACTTCCAAATACACTCCTCTCCCCTTTTGAGCGAATAAAAAAGACCTTTAGGATCGCACACAATAATTTGATTTAATATTTTTTATTTTTAAATCAAATTATATTTTTTGCCGATATTTTTCTGGATGAGTAAAATTTAAAATCAAAAAAGTAATTAAATTTCTAATTTTAGCCTTTCTGTACTTGTTCTTTTGGGTTCTTTTTTAAAATGTAGCTGGACCATCGCTAGGGAACTACTTAGAGTAGCTTATTAGGATAAAAAATAATACGCTCACGGCAAACTGTTGCAATCAAAATAAAAAAATGCGCTAATTGAACGACTTGTTCAATTAGCGCATGTTAAGTACTCAAAAAAAAAGGTTCGTTGTATGGCAAACTTATTTCCAACCATTCTCAGCAACAGCATCAACCGAACGCAGGACCTTGTCCGCCAATTGCTTTTTGTATGCCGTTAAAAACGTTGCCACCTCATCATCAAAGGTACTCACAATAGATGCCGCTAAAATCCCTGCATTCTTTCCTCCATCTAAGGCTACCGTAGCAACAGGAATGCCGCCAGGCATTTGCAAAATAGACAAAATAGAATCCCAGCCATCAATAGAATTACTTGACTTGACAGGCACTCCAATCACGGGTAATGTCGTCAAAGAAGCCACCATTCCAGGCAAATGCGCTGCGCCTCCTGCACCTGCGACAATGACTTTGAGGCCACGTGTTCTAGCAGTACTAGCATAATCAATCATTCGCTGCGGCGTGCGATGGGCCGAAACGATGGTTAGCTCAAAGGGTATGTTTGCTGCTTCCAAAAATTCTGCCGCAGCTTTCATAACAGGCAAGTCCGATTGGCTTCCCATGATGATTCCAACTAAAGGTTTATTGCTCATCAGATACAAATTTTATAGTTTTTTTGACAAAATCAATTTTATTCAATAGTTGCCCCATGTCTTTATCACGGACGGTCACATGTCCCATTTTCCGAAAAGGTCGAGTCAGCTTCTTGCCGTACAAATGCAAGTGACAACCAGGGATATCCAAGACTTCTTTAAAGCCTTTGCAAACCGCTAGACCAGAATGTCCTTCTTCTCCTAGTAAATTAATCATAGCAGAAGAAATAAAAAGCGAGGTGTCTCCCAAAGGCCAATTTAAGATCGCTCTTAACTGTTGCTCAAATTGAGACGTCATATTACTCTCAATAGATTGATGACCACTATTGTGCGTTCTTGGCGCAATTTCATTCACCAAAACTTCCCCTTCTTTCGTAACAAACATCTCAACGGCTAAAAGCCCAACAATTTCTAGCTTTTCAACCAAACTAATGGCAATATCAACCGCAACATCTGTGATCGAAGGCTCAATTTGAGCTGGTGCCAAAAGGTACTCGACCAAGTTTGCTTCTGGGTGAAAGACTAATTCGACTGGAGGAAATGCTTTGATAGCACCATCTTCATTTCTGGCAACAATAACAGCAATTTCTTTATCAAAATCAATCAACTTTTCTAGCAAACCTGGTGCATCAAACCCCTTTGGCAAATCTGCTGCGGTACGCATAATTTGTACGCCCTTTCCATCGTATCCGCCTTTTCCGATTTTATTAACTGCTGGCAAAAAATCAGCGTTTGCTTTCACCGCTTCTAGGTTTTCTGTCAGTATAAAATCGGCTGTAGGAATGCCATTATCCTTATAAAATTGCTTTTGAATGCGCTTGTCTTGAATCATTTCAATGATGTGTGGTTGCGGAAAGACCTTCTTTCCCTCATCACTTAACTTTTGGAGCGCTTTTGTATTTACTTCTTCAATTTCAATGGTAATCAAGTCGTACTTTGAACCAAAGGCATAAACCGTATCGAAGTCCTTTAAATCACCCACTTCAAACTCTGCTGCATGCTCTTTGCAAGGAGCTTCGGGATTGGGATCCAAAATCGCAACTTCTATATTAAAATCAATGGCAGAACGAATGAGCATGCGCCCCAACTGACCGCCTCCTAAAATAGCTATTTTTTTCACTGAATTTGTTTAATATTAGACCTAATTAGTTAATGGTCTCGCAAATCTATAGACTCCAATTTTATAAAAAGAATAATCGCTCCATTTTTATTATAGATTATAGATAGAGCTGTTGGAGGAAGCGTCAAAATCACAAAAAAAAAAGAGCCTATCTTTTTAAGATAGCCTCTTGTATACTTGTTATCTAAAACCAGTTCTTACTCTTTAATCACTTTGAGTGTTGCGGTTCCTGCTTCTGTTTGAATACGGACAAAATAGATTCCAGCTGCACCTTCTAATTCAAGGCTTGCGGTAGCGCTGTTTTGTAGATTTCTACTTAAGACAACTTGTCCTGTTACCTTCATGATTTGAATCGTCACTTCCTCATAGGTTTTACCAAAGTCTACCTTAATGTCTTTTCTAGTTGGATTTGGGTAGGCTGCTAGGTTGACTTCTTCGTCAATGCTATTAAAATCGCTAATAACACTGCAATTTAGACTAAAACTGGCTGCTGCGTCTATACCGCTTGCCCAACTGATGTTAGAATAAGTCGTGTCGTCTACTTCGATACAAGTTAGGTTGGGGTTAATACTAGCATCAAAATAATTAAAATTAATATTGTTTGTATTTTTTACATTTAAGCTAGTCAGACTATTGGCAAAACAACTTAACGTTACCAAGTTTCTATTTAGACTTAGATCTAAGTTAGTTATAAAATTGCCATAACAATACAATTCCTCCAAGCGCACATTTTCGCTTAAATCTAAAGCCGTTAAAGAATTATTATCACAATACAAGGCTTCCAAATCAATATTGTTCGTCAGATCCAAACTCGTCAAAGCCGAGACCGTGGAAATAGAGGTACAGTACAAAGTTTTCAATTTTGTGTTTGCAGTCACATCTACGTTCGGCAAGGAAGTACCTGAGCAATCTAAATACTCCAAGTTCACATTTTGAGTCAAGTCCAAACTGTTGACATAGTTAAAAGAACAATCCAATTCTGTCAAATTTATAAAGGCTTCTAGCCCTGTAAAACTCAGGATACCTAGATAATAACAATCTATTTTCCCCGTAAAAGCGACCGCCTCCGAAACTTGAATTTCGGCATCGCTATTGGTATTAATCGCTGCATTCCCGACTAAATAGGCTTTAAAATTTGCATCAGGAATCGTCACATTTTGAGCAATTAAAGCCGTTGAGCAAAAGCAAAACAACCCACTCAGTGTAAATAATGTACTTAATAGTTTCATATGATATTGGTTTATAAAAATAAAAAAATAGAATCCTAAGTATAGGCATTAATGCCGACTTAAAACACGTTGAACACTTAATTTTTAAATAAACAAGAGGCTATTTTGAAAAGATAGCCTCTTGTAGTTTGAAATAAGCACTTACTCTTTGATTACTTTGAGTGTTTGGGTTCCTACTTCTGTTTGAATAGTAACAAAATAAACTCCTGCGGCTCCCTCTAATTCGAGGTTTGTTGTAGAAGTATTAGGTAGGCTTTTAGTTAAAATTATTTGTCCTGTTAAGTTACGTACTTGAATGTTCACGCCTTCGTAAACCTTGCCAAAATCTACGGTAAGGTTGCTTCTTGTTGGATTTGGATAAGCGCTTAGATCCATAAGGTTTTGAGTTGCATTATCCGCATCACTTATCAAATAAGATTTAACAGTAGTATTTGTATTGGCGACCGTTCCCATTCGAGCAGTTGGATTAGCACCGCAATTTACACTAAAAGTTGCTGTTGCGTCTATGTCTGCCCAGTTTGTTGTAGAATAAGCTACATCGTCTACTTCTATACAAAGTAAATTTGAATTATTTCTTGCTTTAAACGTTGCGATAGCTGTATTATTTCCATTTTTAACGTTTAGACTACTCAACTGACTTGAAGAACAATCTAAGACATCTAAGCTGGGATTATTCACCAAATTCAAACTACTCAATTGAGTATAACCACAATATAATTTTTCCAAACTGGTGTTTTGGCTCACATCCAAACTACTGATTGAATTATTAGAACAAAATAATCTTGTTAAGCCCGTATTTTGGCGTACATCTAGACTGCCAATTGAATTATTAGCACAATGCAACATCACCAAATTAGGGTTTTGACGGACATCTAGGCTAGTCAAATGATTTCTATAACACTTCAGTTGTCTCAAATTCACAAACGCTTCTACGCCTGTTAAATCGGCAATATTCATATTTGGACAATTGATTACTCCTGAAAAGGCGGAAGCTTCTGTAACTTGAATTTCTGCATCGCCATTGGTATTAATGGAGGCACTTCCTACTAAATAGGCCTTAAAGTTAGCATCTGGAATGTATACAATTAAAGAAGATATATTACAATTAGTATTAAAGGATGTCCCTGAATCTACATTTGTCCAGTTTGTCGTAGAATACGTTACATTGTCTACACTTATACAAGTTAAACTTGAATT
>CACVAQ010000161.1:0-3388 GCA_902727865.1 uncultured Aureispira sp.
TGCTTAACATTTTATTAGATTTTAGGTGCTGCGCTTTTAGAATTTAGATATTAGACCCTATTAAGTTTTGATAGGGTCTAATATCTAAGAGTGGAACGGTCTAGAATCTAAAAGCGCAGCGATCTTATCTTTTAGATTGGTCTAAACTCTAAAATAGGAGTCGATTCTTTTTTGCCTTGTACCAAAAAATCAGCATATTATGACAAATGAATATATAGCAAAAACCTTTTTGGGTTTAGAAGGTGTTTTGGAAAAGGAATTACAAGACCTAGGGGCAACCCGCACGAAAAAATTATCAAGAGCCGTTTCTTTTGATGGAGATTTAGAGTTGTTGTACAAAGCCAACCTACAGTTAAGAACGGCTTTAAGAATTTTGCACCACTTAGATACCGAAACGGTACGAAATCAAAACCAACTTTATAACTTTGCCCACAGCATCAATTGGCTGCGCTGGTTTACCGCCAAGGAAACGTTTGCGGTACGTGCTAAAGTAATTAAAGCTCCAGAGTTTAATAACTCAACCTTTGTTGCCTTGAAAGTAAAAGATGCTATTGTCGATCAATTTAGACGAATCGGAGGCGCAAGACCTTCTATTGATAAAAACAATCCAGACATCCTAATCGACGTAATTGTCTTTAAGGATAAGTGTACGATCTCTATTGATAGTTCTGGAGAATCCTTGCATCGCCGTGGGTATCGTGAAAGCGGTCACCGTGCGCCTTTGAACGAAGTCTTGGCAGCAGGAATGGTCTTGCTTTCGGGCTGGGATATGAATACGCCTTTGATTGACCCATTTTGTGGTTCAGGAACCATTTTGACGGAAGCGGCTTCTTATGCTTATAACATTCCACCGAATATTAAACGAGAAAAATTTGGCTTTGCTTCTTGGAAAAATTACGATTCAAAATTATGGAACCGAATTTGGTTGGAAGCAAAAGTAGCGAAACGAGATTTTGAAGGGAAGATCATAGGCTCTGATATTTCACCCAAAATCATTCAACATGCCAGAGAGCACGTCGTGGCAGCTGGAGTGGATGATTGTATTCGCTTGTCGTCTAAAGAGTTTGAGTTTCGAAACATCCCTAAAGGACCTGGAACAATTATAGCCAATCCTCCTTATGGCGAACGGATGGACTTTGCCGATGTTGAAGTCATGTATCAAATTATTGGCGATAAATTGAAAGCAGACTGTGCGGGTTACAATGCATGGATTATTAGTTCTGTCAGAAACTTCAATCGTTTTATTGGTTTAAGACCTTCTAAAAAAATACCTCTATTTAATGGTGGTTTGGAATGTCAATACATGAAGTTTGAGATGTATCAAGGAACAAAAAGAGTGGATAAAAAAGAATAATGTTTACTAGAAAGAAATCCTTTGTAGCGTGAAAATTATCAATATGAGCTATTATGAAAAAGTATACCTTTTCATAGTAGCTCGTTTTTTTTTAGTATTTTTTCTATATAAAATACCTTAGGTGTCTGCTAGACGACACTCTTATCTTTCTGGATAGCTTATATTTGTTACAACAAAAGAGCAATAGCGTATAAATTTTATAATCCAAGAAATGAAAGATTAAGACAAGGGTTTAGGTCTTATTTGATTTGGAAGTGACAACATTTGTTGTTGTTCTCAATGTATGTCCTTGCCTTTCGGGTTGACGGGGGTCTGACTCGAAAGGCCTTTTTTTATAAACAAAAATAGACTAGATATAGAAAAGATAGTTCCTTAGGAGTACTTTAAAAAGCGGAGAAAGGACTACCAAAGACGAACGATACGTAGCCCTGTCCTAAGTTAAAAATAGCGAAACAGGAAACAAAAAATAATAAAGATGAAGCAATTATTAACATTGACTCTGATTACTTTTTTGGTAATCAATGGCGCAAAGGGACAAGATTTAGATGGTTTTTTCAAAGAGGCAGATGTTTTTTTTGCAAAGCATGTTAGCGGTAGCAATATACAATATGCTGCTATTAAAGACAATCCTAAAGCATTGACGGATTTAACGAACTTCATTGCCTCGGCAGATGTTGCTGCTTATTCTGATGGGGACTTAAAAGCATTTTATATTAACAGTTATAATTTGTTGGTCGTGAAAACGGTAGTCGATCATTATCCGATCACACAGCCATTAGAGGTATCTGGTTTTTTTGACGCGGTGCAACATACGGTAGCAGGAAAAAAAATCACCTTAAATAATTTGGAAAAAAAAGAATTATTAGAAAAATACAAGGACCCTAGACTACATTTTGTCTTAGTTTGTGCTGCGGTGAGTTGCCCTCCAATTGCCAACTTTGCCTATACGCCCGATCAATTAGAAGCACAATTAGAGACTCGAACCAAAGCCGCTATAAACGACGGAGTATTCATCAAGGTCGATGATTTTGCAGGAAAAATAGAAATCTCTAAAATATTTGATTGGTATACGTCGGATTTTAAGCCAAGTGCAATCGCCTTTATCAAAAAATATAGAACGACTCCTTTGCCTAGCGATGTCAAGCCAACTTATTACCCTTACAATTGGACCTTGAACGATGCAAGGGATACGGGAAGTGGGACGACAACAAATGCTGAAAGTGCGATAAAAACGGGTTTTGAGCCGATTATTGCGGCTGCAACCATGCCCAAAAATACATTTGAACTAAATACCTTTCACAGCCTTTATACTTCTAATTACGGAGATAAAGATTTTGGAAATAGAAGCTCTTATTTTTCAAGCTTATTCTTGTTTTCTTATGGTATTTCTGGACGCTTTGATATTGGCTGGGATTTCATTTTAAAATCCTATCGTGCCAATGATCTCTTTGGTAGCTCTCCATTTCGTGCCTTGGAGTTTAGAAAAGGAGTCGATAGTGTGGTCACGCCAGGGGGAAGTCATCAACAAGCGGTTGCAGATTTTGGACTGACGCATTTAGGACCAAGGGTGCGTTTTTCTCCCTTCAAAAAAATTGGACTCTCTTTCGAGCAAGCATTTTATTTTCCAATAGGAGGCATTCCAGCAGGAAACACCGTCGATCCTGCTTTATACTGGGTGACGCAATTTTATTATGACAAACAATTTAATTCTAAGTTTGGATTGTTTATCGCCCTAACTTTTTGGCAACCAATCGTACCAGGGCAAGAATTTAACTTTCAAGTACCTTATTTAAAAGCGTTTTTTAGTTGGTATACTACCAAACGATTTACCTTATATGCGACCACGACAACTTTTACAGAATGGGGGGCAGGTGCTAAGTTTTTGATTACACCACAGTTGGAAGTTCAAGCCTTGTATACCTACTATGTACCCATTCCAGGACTAGCGGACATCTACACGGGTACTGGCGCTAAAAATGTAATGACATTTAATCTAGGAATTCGTTATAGAACAGCTATTCCAATAAAATAGAA
>CACVAQ010000161.1:3488-6598 GCA_902727865.1 uncultured Aureispira sp.
ATAACAATAGAATGCTATTTGACCTTAGCGGAATAGTTGGAATAATATTATAGAACAAAAAAGTGGGCGTTATTTTATTTAGAGTGCCCTAATTGTATAGACACATGAAACAGTTAATTCTTTTTTTTATATTTTTTTTATTGACCACCTGGAGTGCCAAGGCGCAAAAAATGGCTACTTTTATTGAACAGTCCGATTCGTTCTTCTTGACCTATGCACAGCATAACAGTGTGCAATACAAAGTCTTGCATCAAAATCCTACTGAGTTGAATGCTTTAGTCGAACAGATTGCTGCGATTAATTTGAGCAGTCATGACGAGCCAACACAAAAAGCCTTTTTTATTAATGCCTATAACCTTTTGGTTATTCATACAGTCGTAGCAAATTATCCAATTGCTTCACCAAATGAAGTCGTGACTTTTTGGGATGAAATGGAACAAAACGTAGCAGGAAAAAAGTATAGCTTAGGAGCTTTAAAAGCACAGATATTAGAAACTTTTCAAGATCCTTTATTACATTTCGTTTTAGTAGATGGCTCGATGGGCAGTGCTCAAATTGTACCTTTTGCTTATCAAGCAGCTTATTTAGATACTCAATTGGAGGATAGAGCAATTGCATTTATGAATGCGGCCAAATATATTAAATACAATGAGGAGGTAAACGAAATTATACTTCCTAGACTATTTAAAAACAATCGTCTAGATTTTGGTACTTCAATGATTGATTTTTTGAACAAATATCGAGTCAAGAAACTAAATGAAGCAACAGTGTTAAAGTATTCAAATTATGACTGGAGACTGAATGCCTATTATAATAATACAAGTACTGTTTTAAAAAAGAAGCATAAAAAAACGGGCTATTCCCCTTCGGCACAAGTGATTACTTTGCCTAAGAATAGTGTCGAGTTGATGGTTTTTAATAGTCTGTATAGTGTTAATTATGGAGAGAAAGAATTAGGTTCTCGAAATTCTTATTACAACGGTTATTTTAGTGCATTTTATGGTGTAACAGGAAAATTAGACATTGGAGCTACTTTTTTGCTGCGGTCTACTAGAGAAAACGATCCTTTTAATAGCTCTCCATTTAAGGCCTTAGAATTTGAAAGAACGCCCTTGAATACTAATTCGGGAACTTCGGGAGCCTATGCAGATTGGGGCTTGTCTCATGTTGGGTTGAGTATACGTTTTGCTCCTTTTAAGAACCTTAATTTGTCGTTTGAGCAAGGGGTGATGTTGCCGATACAAAACTTGCCGAAAGAGAACACCGTTGATAACAGCTTGTACAGTGTGACGCAAGTGTATTATAGCCATTCCTTTTCTGCTAAAACACAGTTGTTCTTAGCCTTGACATTTTGGCAACCTATTCGCCCAGGAGAGCCTTTTAAGTTTCAGCCGCCTTTATTAAAAGGCTTTTTAAATTATTTTGTAACACCAAGATTTACGGTATTTGCAACCACAATGTATTTCTTAGAGTGGGGCGTTGGAGTAAAGTATATGTTGACACCAAAGTTAGAAATACAGGGAATGTATAGTTATTATGTTCCAATACCAGGAATCTATGATATTGTATCGCCTGGCGCAAATACAATTATGACTTATAACCTAGGATTGAGATATCGGTTATAATACTTAGTATAAAAAACAAATGAATCAGACCCCAATAATACTTCCTTGGTGAACCGTTAAGTATTATTTGAAAGACACCCTTTTAATAACCAAAAAGCTTTTTGTTTTATGGTAGACAATGAACACGTTGTGATAATCGGTAATGGAATTAGTGGGGTGACAGCCGCTCGTTTTATCCGTAAGTTGAGCGATAAAAGAATTACGATTATCTCTGGAGAAACGAAGTATTTTTTCTCGAGAACAGCCCTGATGTATATTTACATGGGGCACATGAAGTTTGAAAATACACAGCCTTACGAACCTTGGTTTTGGGAAAAAAATCGAATTGACTTGGTCTTTGATTATGTCCATGAAGTCGATACTCAAAACAAAACGCTGAAAATGCGCCAAGGGGATTCTATCCCTTATGATAAGCTCATTATTGCTTGTGGTTCTACGCCCAATAAGTTTGGTTGGCCTGGACAAGATTTGGATGCCGTTCAGGGCTTGTATTCCTATCAAGATTTGGAAGGGATGGAAAAGTACACCAAGGGCTTGAAACGAGCAGTTATTGTTGGCGGTGGTTTGATTGGCTTGGAAATGGCGGAGATGTTTCATTCTAGAAATATTCCAGTTACTTTTTTGGTTCGAGAACAAAGCTACTGGAAGGCTGTGATGCCTAAGGAGGAATCCTTAATGATTGGACGACATATCTTAGAGCATCACATTGACCTGCGTTTGGGAACGGAATTGAAAGAAATTTTGTCGGATGAGCATGGGCGTGCAAAGGCTGTTATTACCAATACAGGAGAAAAAATTGATTGTGAGTTTGTTGGTTTAACAGCAGGAGTAAGCCCGAATATCAAGTTTGTCAAAGAATCGGAAGCTTGTGACGTAGATACGCAACGAGGAATTTTAGTCAATGATTATTTGGAAACGACTGCGCCAGATGTGTATGCATTGGGAGATTGTGCCCAATTAATGAACCCAATGGATGGACGTCGTCCAATTGAAGCAATTTGGTATACTGGACGAATGATGGGCGAAACGGTTGCTCATACGATTTGTGGCAAACGAACGGCTTATGTTCCTAGTTTGTGGTTTAACTCGGCTAAGTTTTTGGACATTGAATACCAAGTCTATGGCGATGTTCGAGCAAACCCGCCAGAGCACCATGCACAATTGTATTGGGAACATAAAGATGGGCGCAAAAGCATCCGCTTGGTTTTTGACAAAGCATCGAATGCAATTTTAGGATTTAATTTGATGGGCGTTCGTTATCGACATGAAGTTTGTGAAAAATGGATTGAAGGAAATACCTCTATCGAAGTGGTTTTACAAAACTTAGGTTTGGCCAATTTTGATCCTGAATTTTTTGACGAATACGAAGCCGCTGTCGTAGAGCAGTACAATAAGAATTTTAATAAAAATCTGCAACTACGACAAAAACGAAGCTTAACCGCAGCGATTCGATTTTTGAAAAATAAATTTGTCGGACAACAATAA
>CACVAQ010000162.1 GCA_902727865.1 uncultured Aureispira sp.
ACTTCTCATCTTTAGCGAAATCTGAAACAAAAATCCAGCTTCAAATTTGTTCATCTTATTTATTGACCATTCCTTAGTTATTAAACAGGATTACGAATCGTTTCGTGTGCCAAAATAGCATTTTTTCATTCCTTCAAAAAATACCTACCAATGGGCAACTTATTGTTGGAAGCTCCATAAATGAAAAAATCAATATTGCGCCCTATACAAACGATTCGTCATCCTGTTTTCTATAAATAGAACAAAGTCAATAGGCTATTAGATTTTAAATCTAATAGCCTATTTTTTATGACAAGGAACATTTTCTTTCGAGTATACTATTCATTTTATTTTTGTCTAAAGAATAGAACTAGGTGTTCAATCTAAAAAAGACTTGATTTTTATCCAAAAAATGCTTATATTTGTTAGATATAGAAAGGCATAACTTGCTTACTAACAAAAACTAAGGTCCAAAGAATTTCTTTTTAAGAATAAGTTGTGTGTAAATAATCTACTTAGATAAATTATTATATGATAGGGCTAGAAGTTTTTAATTAGGTATAGAAAACAAATAGAATAAAAAAAATAGGGGTTTAGCGCCCAAGAAAGGAACGAATTTTTTGAATTAAAAAAATAAAAAAGAACAAATGGCAACTACAAGTGCAGAAATAGTAAAGCTGGAAGGTGAAGTAAGGCATTTTAAAGCAACCTTGGCGAAATATCAACAAATGTTTTCTAGAGATGGTACCATTACTGCGACAGAAGCAAAACACATCAATGATGTAAAAACTATCATCGGTAAGGTATCTGCTAGATTGGCTACAGCGAAAGCAAAAATTAGCCCAAATGTTTCTGATCCTGCGGTGACGGATAGAGCAGAAAGGGTTGCTAGAGAATCTTCTGAGCTAGGAGTATCAGATGCTACGATTACGGATAATATAAAATATGAGTACAAGGAGATTGTCGCCAATTTATTTGCAACAGGTCATGGTGATGACAACGAAATACACCCTAATGATGTAAAACAAGGGTATTTAGGAGATTGTTATTTCTTAGCCGCAATTCAAGCTATTGCTCAATCTAATCCTGCGGCATTAAAAAAACTAATTAAAGATAATGGAGATGGTACTTATGACATAACATTATATGTACATAAGTATTTTATATCTTGGAACCGTAAACCAGTCATAATTACAGTCAATGCAACGGTCCCTGTAGCTGAAGGGGGAACTAGACCCATCTATGCTGGTGTGGGAGATCAAGAGTTATGGGTTTTGTTATTAGAAAAAGCCTATGCACAATATAAAGGCGATTATGGTGATATAGAAGGCGGTTATGCGTCTAAAGCTATGGGAGTATTGTTGGGTGAAAATGGAGATACTTTTAGCACTCGCGCTCTGTCAGATGAGGATTTAGCAGCTAAGATTCAAGGGGCATTAGATGGTAGACAGGCCATTACAGCAAGCTCTAATACGAAAACAAAAAAGACAGAATCTGTTATCGTTGATGGGCAATTAATTTATTATAGCCACGCTTATAATTTATTGAAATTCGAAGGTGGTATCGTATATTTACAGAATCCACATGGACGTAATCATGTACAGCTTAGTGTTTCCGACTTTAAAAGATATTATAGAATAATAGCCATACAATAATTATGATGCCTTTATTTAAAGTAGTAATATTTTTGACCATTAATCTAATCTGGAGTAGTTGTTCTACTTCTACAACAAATGTTAATATGAAAGACACAACATCTAAAGACGAACTTAAAGACGTATCTAAAAAGGAGACTAAAATAATAAAAATCCAATCTTCTTTGCCGACTCCTACTTCAGGAACTATGGCGATGTTTAGTTTGGTAGAAGAAAATGGTTCTTATGAGCTACCTAATGGTGAAGTGAAAAAAGGACAAACTGTACGAATTTATTCTACAGATAGTGATGATTTACCCGAACACCTTGTAGGGGTGGGCAGTGAATTTGTAATGGTTGGATACAAGTATAGAGTCGTAAAAATTGCTCTTTCTGAAGATTATACCAAGGCAAGAGACGAAGCCTGGGTGGAAGAATTAGGTGCTGTAACAGAGTAATATTCTTTTGTTATAAGAAGGAACAAAAATAGGCTGTCAGATTAATTTTCTGACAGCCTATTTTTTGTTATTGTTTGATTTACCGTTTTCTATCCTACAGGAATAACATCTGATTTGAATGGACTACGAGGCTGCCATTCTTCTTTGGGATTTAAACTATCAAAAACGAGCTGCAATACTTTACTCGATAAGGTACTGCGGTGTTTAAAGAAACAAAGCATATCTTGAGATACCGCTCCTACAGAGCTTTTGATTTCCAAAGCAGTACGAGCAAAATCAATGCGCTCTACGCGCCCTTCGATGGCACGATTGACTAAGTCATATAGAATATTTAGGTAGACTTGATGTGCTCTATTATAAGCTCCGTCAACGCCTAGAAAATGCGCATCCATTTCTTTATAATTAAAAATAGCAGTGTAGAAGGCAATTAATTGACCATCAATGAAATATCCAGTTAATTTATAGCAATTTCCTAAGTCTCTTTTTAATTCGGTGAAGTATTGTTTATGTAGTAAAAAAGCATTAAAGCCTGCTCCATCGGCAATCATTTTATAGAGTTCATAAATCCGTTCTTCGTGGGCTTCAATTTCTTCTAAACTCAATTCTTTCTTGACAATAGCATCGCCTTTTTTACGAGCTCGTTTCGCACGGACTCTATATTTTGAGCTCATGTCACCTAAGTAATTATCAAAACAATCCCAATTTGGGCGGATATTCATGTACATGCTAGGCTGCATCAAAAAAGGATGATAGGTTTCTTTTTTGAGTTGTTCTTTTAACTCCTCCGAGGTCTCTATTTTGTAATCTTTTAACAAATGAACGCTCACTTTAGTTTGTTCTTTATCTAAGATATTTTGCAAGGCATCTAGCGCATCTTGAATTAGACTAGCAGTTTGTTGTTCGTTGATAGGAACCTTAAAATGGAAGCCGTACTCTCCTGTTAACAATAAATTCCCGCAGATTAATAAATTAAATTCAGCTCGTTTGATAAACCACTTTTTTGCAGCATTACTGAAGGCTCTAATCAAACAATTTGATTTGTTGGCTTCTTCTTCATTGCTTTGCTGTAGGCTGTCTTCAACATTTAATTTGAATATCTGGTTGTATGCAATTCCAACAGGTATATTTTCTTTATAAAAGATAATGTACCTAAAGCTCATTTTTTCTGGTGGAAAATTCTCTAAGGTTTGTAAATAAGTACTTTGTAGGAATAAATTTTCTTTAGGGGCAACAGTATCCCATACTTCTTGTATATCTTTAATACTATTTTTTATCTGTATGGAATAAGTAGCATTTTTTGATAATGGATAAACTTCGATATTTTGTTGATTAGCGTTAATTAGTTGCTTGCTAATATTGTTAGAAGAAAACATGTAGAACATATCGGTTGTTTGATTGATATACGTTTTAATAATATGGGCAATGTTTGATTAAATAACGGTTGATTATCAGTTGTTTAATCTAAATTTTAGGAGCAAATAAAAAAAAGGTGTTAGTATAAGATACTAAACATTCCAATAGGGGCTTTTTGTTGTTATAAAATTCTAAAATAAATGTTAAACTTTTAAAAAAAATAAAAAGGATTAAACCTTAGCCCTAAACTTTAGTCAATAGGATATACCCATTTGATAAAGCAACGTACTAAAAAATAAGAATTGTTAAAATCGGCAGAACATAACAAAGGTACAGAAAAAAAAATCCTTTCACAGTTAAGAAAACCTCAAAGCTTTGATAAAGGGTTTCGATTTTTGGTAGAAACGTACCAAGAGCGCTTGTATTGGCATATTCGACAGCTGGTAAATTTGCACGATGATGCCGATGAAGTGCTTCAAAATACCTTTATAAAGGTCTATCGTGGAATTAAAAATTTTAGGGGAGATGCTCAATTGTATACGTGGATGCATCGAATAGGAACCAACGAGGCGCTTACCTTTTTAAAAAAGAAAAAAAAGCGAGCAACAGTTGGTTTGGATAACGAGGAGAGCGGATTGATGGAAACCTTAGAGGCCGATCGATATTTTGATGGCGATAAAGCAACTGCTTTATTACAAGAGGCCTTAGAAGAATTGCCGAAGAAACAACGACAAGTTTTTGCATTTAGATATTATGATGAATTAAGTTATAATGAAATTTCGGAAATCGTAGGGACTTCTGTTGGTGGGTTAAAGGCTTCTTACCATCATGCTGTTAAAAAAATTGAAGCCTACGTTAGAGCAAATATTGATTGACTATTTATCTCTCTATCAATAGTTCGTATAATTATACTTCATGGGAACCCCGAAGGTCTATGCTACTCAATGAACCTTGGGTAGCAACGCAGCTAATCCCAAGAAGTAAGTAGATGGACAAAAATAATTAACACTAAAATAGGGCATCTTTTATCCGCTAAATTCCTTAAAAAGCCTTGCTTTAGCTCGCTAAAGCTGCATTTTTTAACTCTTTAGCGAAAAAAATATACTCCTATTTTTATACTACTAATTTTGTCCATCTACTTACTGAATTAAAAAAAAAGATGAAAAAAAATAAGATTAATAAAGAACTAGAAGAGCTTTCACCCTTTTTATCCAAGTTAAAAAAAGATAAAAAGGAAGCATTTTCTATGCCGACTAATTATTTTGATACATTTGAAGATCGTTTGATGCATCGAATAGAAGAGGAAGCGGCTTTATCACGAGAGCATTCCCCTGAAAAGGGAACAAGGGCAGCTTTTTTAAGTAAAATTAAAGCTTTTTTTAGACCACATTATGCCATTGGGTTTTCAACTTGTTTGCTGCTAATTATGGCTAGTATTTATGTATTAAAACCCGTCAATACTCCAACGAACTCCACTGTAATGGAGGGCCTTTTGGCAGATGGCTCGATTGATGCTTATATAAACAACAACATAGAAGATTTTAGAACAGAGGACATTATTGCTTCACTAGAACTTGAAGAAGTTGTTGATATACAGCAAGATGCAGTAGGAGTGGAGGTGGAGCCTACGATTACTAGTAAAGAAAAAACAACAGAAAGAATTAAAACTTCTATGGACAAGGCTTTGGATGTTGTCGAAATAGAAGACTTATTAGATGACTTGACAGAAGAGGATTTGGAATTGGATGAAGACGATTTCTTTTAAGAATAACCCCCAAAAAAAATAATATGAAGCGGAATATAATTTATGGATTCTTATTGTTTATCTTATCAATAAACCTAAGCCAAGCACAAGAACACCGTTCCAAAGACGAACGAATTCAAGCCTTAAAAGTAGCGTTTATTACAGAAGAACTAGACTTGACACCAGAACAGTCACAGGGGTTTTGGCCCTTGTACAACGAGTTGCACGTTAAGTTACACCAATTGAAGAAAAATCGTATGAAAGGTTTTGATGTAGAGAGCCTGTCGGATGAAGCATTAGAAGCCTTATTAGAAAAACATTTAAAGGCAGAAGAGGAAAAAGTTGTTTTGCATCGAAGGTATGTAGAGCGGTTCAAAAAGGTGCTTACGATTCGCCAAGTTGTCAAATTAACACAATCTGAACATCGCTTCAGAAGAGAGCTGCTTCGACGAGCAAAAGAACGCAGAGGTGGTGGAAGAGGAAAATAAAACGGAATGCGGCTGGTTTTCTATAAGAATTTTAAACAACAAATGCTGCTTGAAAATTTTCAAGCAGCATTTGTTTGTTTTATAAAAAGGAAAGCGTCGCACTAAGGAACAATAAACTCAATTTCATCCTTACTCCATGCGCTGAAATAGCCTAAAGCACCTTCTGAGAAATTGGTTGTTGGATTTGCTGGTGCTGCACTAGCAAATCCAGCCCCTGAAATAGCATCTTCTAAGGTCTTAAAATAAAGATGGGTCGGTTTATCAATAGAGGCCAATTCAATCTTTAGCGTATCACCTGACTCAAAACTAGTAAAGGTGGTGAAAGTACGGGTACTAATTCCATTGCTCAATTCATCATCGGCAATTCTGTAATCTGTCGTATACGACACTTCTACAGAGTCATAATAAGTCGTTTGTACCGCATAGAAATTGGTCAAATTAGCTGGGTCGGTGTAGTTTACATAGACAAAATATTTAGGCGGTCCAGGAACGCCACCACCAAAGAAGCTTCCTCGGTCTTGAACAGAACAACTGTCAATTGAGGTGCGGGGCGGCATGGTCGAATTGGCTGAATAGAGGGCTCCATCTAGATTAATATCTAGTGTGTAAGTGTTTCCAATCGCACCAATAATACTACTTCCTCTATAAACACCTTCTCCTTCATGGTTCAATGTTTCGCTATTTCCCAATTGATCTGTAAGGGTCATTGTTGCATTGGTAATGGGAGGAGAGCTGCTGTTGTCATAATAACTACTGGTGTAAGAAGCAGAGACACGACAAGTAGAATCGCCTTCCAAAATGGCTTCGAAAACGGGAACAGGATTTGCTTCGTTTAAATCGACATCAATAATTTTTTCACAACTTGTAGTTAAGAGGTAAAGTGCTAATAAGCGGATGATTATATTAAATTTCATTGTTTTGTTTTTTTAGTAGTAATTAA
>CACVAQ010000163.1 GCA_902727865.1 uncultured Aureispira sp.
ATAGATACAACAATACGAACAATTCACAGGGACTAAACGACACTTTATGAAACTCAATTTGACGCTTATTTACACTTTTTTTGCCTTGTTTTATAGTTTAATAAGTGTTGGGCAAAGCCCGAATATTGTCTTTATTTTTGCAGACGATCAAGGTTGGAATGGCACCTCACACCAAATGGACAGTAGCCGCTCCAACTCTCAAAGCGATTATTATCAAACGCCTAATCTGAATGTATTGGGGCAGCAAGGAATGACGTTTTCGCAGGCATATGCTCCAGCACCTAAATGTTCGCCTTCTCGAAATAGTATTCTAACAGGTCAAACGACTGCTAGGCGACAATTTACAAACACCACTTCGGTTGTTAATACCACTAAATTTTTGTTAGAACCCTCTAGTTCAACCAATATTGTGGGGAGCGAAACGACCTTTGCGGAAGTGATACAACAACAAAATTCGAATTATTGGTTGGCGCATTATGGCAAGTGGCATCTAGGAGCAGGCGGTCCCGAAAGTCACGGTTTTGACCGTAGTGATGGAAATACCAGCAACCTTTCTTCGCAAGGAACGACGACACAAGCAGATCCTAAATTGATGTTTGAAATTACAGATTCTGCGCTGACGTTTATCAAAGATGCTCAAAATGCAGGACGCCCTTTTTATGTGCAACTATCTCATTATGCGGTGCATTCTCCTAGCGAATTACAAGCCACGACCTTAAATACCTTACGTTCAGGAATTCGACCTGTCGGAAGCGTTCACAGCGATACTTTATTTGGAGGAATGACGGAAGATTTGGATGTAGCCGTTGGTTTATTGTTAGATAGTTTGACGGCATGGGGCTTGGATAGTAATACCTATGTAGTGTATATGTCTGATAATGGTTCTGGTGGAGGAATTAGTAGAAATACGCCCTTAAGGCGAGGTAAGTTCTTTTTAGCAGAAGGAGGCATTCGAGTGCCTTTGATTATAAAAGGCCCTAATATTCCTATGAATTCTTATGCTACAACGCCTGTTATTGGCTACGATTTGTATCCGACCTTTGTCGATTGGATGTTGGGAAGTACCACAGCGGTACCTGCTGTAGTAGAAGGTGCTAGTTTGAAGAACCTTGTTCATACTTCTGCCTCAACGGTTAGTAGAACGAATGGCTTGGTTTTTCATTCGCCTCATTATGAAATTGCTCCTGCAAAACACCCTGAGTCGGCGATTCGAAACGACAGTTTTAAATTTGTGGTTGATTACGAATCGGGTGAATTTTATTTGTATAATATGGATACTGATATAGAAGAAGCGGTTGATTTAAAGGCTGTTCATCCTACTATTGCGGATGCTTTGTGTTTGGAGTTGCGAGATTATTTAAAAAGTGTCAATGCTTCCATGCCGAATATTAATCCTAATTACCTTGGAAATGGCGGCCCTGTCGGCGATTATGACAACGATGGTTTAGAAGATGCTTGGGAATTTAGAGAGTTGTTGACACATATTTATACGGCGACAGACGATCCTGATGGCGATGGTTTGGACAATGCGACCGAGTTTTTAAATGGAACCGATCCTTATGTTTTTGATGTAAATAATGCGGTGCCTAGCCTTTCGAAGGAAGTTGAAGTGCAACTATTTCCCAATCCAGCCCGTACGCAACTGAACATTATCAGTAAAGAAGGCTTTGACCAAGTTTTAATGTACGATTATACAGGCAAGAAACTCTTAAAGAAAAG
Organism: uncultured Aureispira sp.; assembly: GCA_902727865.1. GTDB lineage: Bacteria > Bacteroidota > Bacteroidia > Chitinophagales > Saprospiraceae > Aureispira. The sequence goes on from CACVAQ010000163.1 coordinate 1,720, forward strand.
TAAACGCAATACTTTAAATGTGGCAAGTCTACCAGAAGGAATTTATTTTTTGACATTGGAAAAGGATGACGCAATAATTTATACACAAGAAGTTACCATTGTGAAGGATTAAGGAACGGAAAAAATAAGAGGAACATTTAACTCATTTTTTTGCCTCAACCACGACCACGAACAATAAGTGAAACGCTCCTGACCAAAGGGAATAAGTAGCAGCGAAGCTAATGCCACTAAAGAATAGCTCCGCTGCTACGTGCTGAGGCATAACAAGCCGTGAAAAATAAACTCAAATGCGCTTACCTTATTTATACTTACTTTTGATGCTGCAACTAAGTGCCTGTTTGACAATGGCACAACATAAACCGAAGGGAATGGTAAAAATTCCTAGTGGAAACCTTCAAGATACGTTTGTTGAGGCTTTTTATATGGACAAAACGCCTGTAACCGTACAACAGTATCGTCAATTTGTAAAAAAAACAGCTTATAAAACAGTCGCAGAAAGAGTAGGAAGCGCAAGTGTGTATGATTTTAAGGCTCAAAAATGGGTACTCAGAAAAGGGGCCTCTTGGGAATATCCCTTGGGTAAACATTTCCCTAAAGCCGCCGCAAAACATCCTGTTACACAGGTTGCCTGGAAGGATGCACAAGCGTATTGCAGGTGGGCGAACAAGCGTCTGCCAAGCGTTTTAGAATGGGAATATGCGGCTCGAAATGGACAGCCCAACACACAACTTTACCCTTGGGGAAATGACTTGGTTGTTAACCATAAATACAAAGCAAATTGTTGGCAAGGAACTTTTCCTTCTATGAATTTAATGAAAGATGGCTTTCGTTTTACGTCGCCTGTTGGTTTTTATGGCGCTTCAGCGATAGGTTTGTCTGATCTAGCAGGTAATGTTTGGGAATGGACGGTGGACGAAATAAGGGTAGATGGTTTGATTGAGAAGGTGCAAAAAGGCGGCTCTTTTATGTGTGAAAAAACAGTTTGTCACGGCTATCAGATTAGTGGAAAAACCAGTGCAAGCCCTGAATCAAGCTTGTTTCATGTTGGTTTTAGAGCGGTCAGAACGATAGAGTAGTTGATTCGATTCTCAGTCTTTTAAGTGCGTTTTTCTCTTTGTTTTAACGATCGATGTAATCGGGGCTTTTATCGACATACTTGCTTTTTTGCTTTGCTGAGGAGCGCTGCGCTTTGAGTTTTTGTGTAACAGGAATTCTTAACTTAATAATTGGGACAGAGTCAAATAATATTAGGTTATATTCATAATTTTATTTAAAATTGGAACTAGATTTTTACTTTTAAGGTTTAGTTAGTGTTACTATCCTAAAAAGAAGTTTTACTTTTAAATAAATCCTATACTATATGAATATTGGTCAAAAAATACTTGCAGGAATTGGTGTTTGCGGTTTAATCTTATTGACACCTGTTATCTTTTATACGTTTGGAAATTCAGCTCCTATAGACTTTTTAGGAGAGAAACTGGGCGCATTGGGCGATCCTTCTGTTTTAACCTTCGTTGCTTTTTGTATGATTGGCATCATGGCAATTTTAGGTGGCGGAAAGAATATGAGCGCTACTCTAGTTAGCTTTTTGATTGGTGGATTGTTGATTTCTACAGCGGTGGAAATTGGCTTTTTGAACTGGTTTCAAGATTTAGTCTCTAAAGTAGATTTCTTATCAAATTTAAAACTCAACTTATTGGCAGGTGTATTTGTTCTATTGGTTGGAATGTTTTTGAGTTTTACAGAAAAAATAAGTTTCAAAGCAGAATTACTGGTTCTATTGATCTTGCCTTTAGGCTTTTTGATCGGAAGCAACTATGCGAATATTTTGCCTGATAATAGTGCGTTTAACATTTCGATGAACAAAGGAATGGAATCCCTCAAAGGAATGATTGATGCCAAATACATGGCGCAAGAAAACGTGCAAAAGTATGTAGAAAATGTAGAGGAAGATGAAAACTTGACGGAAGAGGAGAAAGTTGCTAAAATGGAGGATTTGCAAGAGAAGATTAATAAAATGGAAAGTGAGGAGGACATCTTAGCAAAATTGCAAGCAGAGAACGAGCAATACAAGCAATTAATAGAAGCGCAAGAAGCTGAACTCAAAGAATATGAGTGGTGTGCTGGCTCTAGGGATAGTGGTACGCAAGTAAAAACCATTCCTTCGGCTGTGGTTTCAAATCAACCTTGTGTTCGTGATTTTGCAGTTTCTTTGGTCAAAGAACAGCAAGGCGCTTATTCTGATAGAACTAGAGGCTTGCCAGGAAAAGAAGGCTTGAAACAAATCTGTTCTTTACACAAATATTTGGCAAGCAGTTGGAAATACATTAGTGATCCAACAATGATTCGCAACGATTATTACTCGCCAGCAAATCGTACGATAGCGCTTGGTTTGGCAGGAGATTGTGATGACTTTTCTATCTTAAATGCTTCTTGTGTGGAAGCAATCGGTGGAATCACTAGAATCATGGGCGGCTTTTGTACGGGAGGAGGACATGCTTGGGGAGAGGTGTTGATTGGTGATAAAGCAGCTTGGGACCGTGCAACTAAAATTATTCGTCAAGAATATAAAGATAAAAACAAGCAATTGAAACCCAATATTGATGACGACGGGATGTATTGGTTGTCTTTAGATTGGCACATGGGAGCGTTTACTTGCAACGATCGACCTAGTAGAATGATGATTTTGTATACTTCTAGGGAACAGCTGAAAAAAACAATTTAGGATTTTTCGATATTTTAATCCCTTACTTATTTTAAAAATAGGCTCCTTCTTTAGCATTAGTTTGTTATATAATTCAATAAACTAATATTTATAAAGAGGTAGCCTATTTTTTTTTATAAATTCTCTGTACTTTGTAATTCCCTTTTTATAGTATGAAATAATACTCCGTTGATTAGTTCACTACATTCAGGAGCGTTTTGCTTTTTTTTGTCCGATTACTATAATTAATAGAATTGCCATCCAACCTTAACACAATAAAGAATGACAAAAGCACTGCATACCCAAACGCCCCTTTTTTATGCCCACGAATTGAGCAGCCAATTAAATAAGAAGATTTATTTTAAGATGGATTGCCACCAGCCTACAGGCTCGTTTAAGATACGGGGCGTCGGAAAACGCTGCCAAGAAGCGGTAGAAGAAGGTTATGAGCATTTTGTGATTGCTTCAGGTGGAAACGCAGGCTTGGCGACGGCTTATGCTGGTTGGAAAATGGGCATCAAAACAACCGTAGTTGTTCCAGAAACCACTCAAAAATTTATGCGGACTAAAATTGCCGCTTTAGGAGCAAGCGTAAAAGTGTTTGGTGAGGCTTGGAATGAGGCCAATGTTTTTGCAAAAAGCCTAGTGAAAAAAGAAAAAGCAATTTATATTCCTCCATTTAATCATCCTACCGTTTGGGCTGGAAATGCTTCTGTTATAGACGAATGTGATCGGCAAATGCCGCCACCAGATGCTGTTGTTGTTGCCGTAGGCGGTGGCGGATACTTTTGTGGCGTAATAGAAGGTATGCTACGAAATAATTGGAAAAATACAGCCGTCATTACAGCCGAAACAGATGGGGCCGCTTCTATGAAAAAAGCCTTGGAAGAACAACAATTTATCGGCTTAGATAAGATCGATTCAATTGCTTCTTCCTTGGGAGCAAAAAGAGTTGCTGAACAAGCCTTTGAATATGCCATAAATAAAGAGGTTGTTGCCTATTCTGTTTCTGATGGACAGGCCTTAGATGCTTGCCGTTTATTTTTGAATGAGACTGGAAATTTGGTCGAACCTGCTTGTGGTGCGGCCTTGGCTGCGGTTTATCATAACTTGGATGTAATTCAGCACCTCGATTCTATTTTGGTTTTAGTTTGTGGTGGTTCTGGATTAAGTTTAGAGCAATTTAATACCTACTTGAAGCAATATTCTTAACGTATTAGCGCAATAAAATCAAGGAGTTACATAACTATTAAGCACCTGTTTCGTATAAAAGAGAAAGAATAACTTGATTCTAAAATAAAATGTTTTCATATTTTTGTGCATATTGTATGCAAATGTTTGACATCGAGTGAAGCTCTATTTAATGGAGATAGATGTTGCACTATTTTATAGCTAGAAAGAAGGCTTTCTTGACCAGTATCCGATCAAGGGCTCCTCAAAAAATGAAAACAATTAAATAGAACTAGAATAAGAAAATGATAGTAAATGCGATATTGGAGGGAGCTTTAGCAGGATTAATATTAAGCGTATTTGTAGGGCCAATATTTTTTACGATGCTTCAATTAGGAGTTGAGCATGGTTTTCGAGCTGCATTTGCATTGGCTTTAGGACAATGGGTCAGTGATTTTTTGTATATATTTTTGGCATTTTGGGGCGCTATTTGGGTAGAAGATATTATAGGAGACCCAATAAAGAAGGCAACCTTTGTCTGGTATAGCGGAACGATAGGCGGCGGCTTGTTATTATTATTTGGAGCTGGCTTGTTATTAACAAAATCGGTTTCGACAAAGCCCATTGCCAAACGAGGTGGAGGCACAATAGAGGAAGAAGGGCTTATTACAGACAAGAAACTTTCTAAAAAAGCTTATTTCGCTTACTTTTTTCAAGGCTTTTTGATTAATACAATCAACCCGACACCACTCCTTTTCTGGATGGGATTAATGGCTTTTGCGATTAACAGTAAATATATAGGTGGCGCAACGGCAGCCTTGTATGTCGCTGTCATGACAGTTGTTATTCTGACAGATTGTTCAAAAATATTATTAGCAAAAGCGATTCGAAATAAACTTAAAGCACAGCACTTCCTGTATGTAAGACGGTTGGCAGGTTTGGTTTTAGGAGGATTTGGTTTGGTATTACTTTTGAAAGTAACTATGTTATAA
>CACVAQ010000164.1 GCA_902727865.1 uncultured Aureispira sp.
TGTTCATCTTATTTTTTGACCGTTCCTAAAGAATTAGAATGATAAAGATGAAAAAGAAAAAAATAGTTGTCTTAACAGGAGCAGGAATTAGTGCAGAAAGTGGTATCCAAACCTTTCGGGATGCAGATGGATTGTGGGAAGGACATGATGTAATGGAAGTTGCCTCTCCAGAAGGTTGGCACAAAAACCAAGCACTAGTATTGGATTTTTATAACCAACGAAGAGCGCAGTTACATACTGTTGTACCCAATGAAGCGCACAAAGCTTTGGCTGAATTGGAAGCAAAATATGAGGTGTGTGTCATTACGCAAAATGTGGACGATTTGCACGAGCGTGGCGGCTCTACAAGAGTGGTGCATTTGCATGGCGAATTGAAGAAAGCACGAAGTGTTTTGGATGAGGCGGTCACTTATGATTGTGATAAAGACATTGTCGTAGGGGATACCTGTGCTAAAGGCGGGCAATTGCGCCCTCACATCGTTTGGTTTGGGGAGGCGGTTCCTTTGATTGAGGTGGCTTCGGAAATTTGTGGAATTGCCGATATTTTTATTATTATAGGAACGTCTATGCAAGTTTATCCTGCGGCTGGTTTGGTGGATTTTGTGGGGGAGCATGTCCCTAAGTATTTTATTGATCCGAAACCTGCGACGGTTAACCTTCCGAATCTACGGGTGATTGAAGATAATGCCTCTACAGGCGTACGTAATTTAGTGGACGAGTTGATGAAGTAAGATGTAAGATGGTAAGATGTAAGATGTCAGCCACTTTTAAAGTGGCTGACATCTTACCTTGCATTTAAGCCCAATTATTATGAAAAAAAACGAAATAAAAAACCCTTGGACAACACAGCGAAGTACAGAGCAATACGATAATCCTTGGATTACAGTAACAGAACATCAAGTGCTCAACCCTGCTGGGAATAAGGGAATTTATGGTGTCGTAAACTTTAAGAATATTGCGATTGCTGTGTTGCCTTTGGATGCGGATAATAATACTTGGCTAGTCGGGCAATATCGTTATGCCTTGGGCGTGTACAGTTGGGAAATTCCTGAAGGAGGTTGTCTGATTGGAAAAGAAAGCAAGTTGGAAGCCGCACAACGAGAGTTAAAAGAAGAAACAGGACTAGAGGCGGCTGAGTGGACCGAAATCATGGAAATGCACTTGTCTAATTCGGTGACGGATGAAGTGGGCTATGTTTTTGTTGCCAAAAATCTGACCATCGGAACGGCGGAACCAGAGGATACGGAAGAATTACGCTTGAAAAAAATTCCTTTTGAAGCGGCTTTAGAAATGTGCCTGCGTGGAGAAATTACGGATAGCCTTACTTTGTTGGCTATCTTTAAGGCGAAGCTATTGATGGATCAAGGCTTGTTATAAATGAAAGAATTAGAATAGAATGCCTCTTTTTGTCGAACAAAAAGGGGCGTTTGTATAAGTATTCTCCAATAAAGGAGTTGTACCGAACTTTTTAGTTTTGGGCTAAGTTAGGGAGGATATAGAAGCGATATATTAGAATATATTAGTACGAAAAAAAAACAAATGATACAAGTTGAACAGCTTAGCAAGCAATATAAGTTAACCAAGAAACAGCAACAAGAGTTGCAGTCAAAAACGAATTCTATTTTTGCCGTCAATGACGTTAGTTTTGTCTGTAAACCAGGACGGGTGTTCTCTTTGTTGGGACCCAATGGGGCTGGTAAAACGACGACTTTACGGATGATTGCGACGATTTTAAAACCTTCGAAAGGAGATGTTTTGGTGAGTGGGCATAGTGTGCTGAATGAATCGGTTGAAGTGCGTCGAAAGATTGGCTTTTTGACGGGGTCTACTAATTTATACGACCGCTTGACTCCAGAGGAAATTGTAAAATATTTTGCAGATTTGTATGGCATGTCTAAGCCTGATTTTAAGGCAAGGAAAGAGCAGTTGTTTGAACAGTTGGGGATTCATGATTTTTTAAAAAAGCGTATTGGGCAATTGTCTACAGGGATGAAACAGAAGGTTTCGATTGCTAGAAGTATGATTCACGATCCTCAGGTGGTGATTTTTGATGAGCCAACTTCGGGTTTGGATGTGATTACGGCCAACAATATTATTGAATTGATTCGGAATTGTAAGAAAGAAGGCAAAACGGTTATTTTTTCCTCTCATATTATGAGTGAAGTAGACTTGTTATGCGACGATTTGGCGGTGATTAGTAAGGGGAAGTTAATTTATAATAATACGATGGAAGCGTACCGACAAATTTCTACGAATCAATCGCTTACGGAAACATTCATCCAATTAGTTCAACAAAACCAAGCTCAATAAATTCCTATGCATACGATTATAACGGTTCTAAAAAAAGAATTAAAAGACACCCTAAGAGATAAGAAAACATTATTCTCTGCAATCATTTTGCCAGCCTTGGCGATTCCGCTCTTGTTGTTGGGCGTTGCTTCTTTGCAAAAAAGTTTGATCGACAAAGAGAAGGTCAAGGAGTTGAAAGTAGTTTTGATGAATGCTCCAGAAGCGGTTGCGCAGCAATTTGAAGACGAAACGATTAATTTGCTGGCAAGCCAAGATTTAGAAAATGCAAAGGATTCTGTTGCCAATGAAGTTTTTGATGCGGTATTGGTTTTTGATGCTAGCTTTAGGGATCATGTAGACAGCCTTCAAACGGGGGTAGTAGAACTTTATTATAAATCGACGAATATCATGGTACAGCGTCGTGTCGAAGAAAAATTAAATGCCTATAAAGCAGTTGTTTTAAAGGAGCGAATGGTTCAATTGAATATTCCTGCGCCAGTGCTAGAGCCTATCAAAATTGAAACGATTAATGTCGCTTCGGCTAAGGAGCAAATTGGAGACACGATAGGAGGTTTTATTCCTTATATCTTTATCCTTTTCTGTTTTATGGGGTGTATGTATCCTGCCTTGGATCTGATTACAGGAGAAAAGGAGCGAGGCACTATCGAAACCTTGTTAACGGTTCCTGCGTCTCGATTTAGTATATTGATTGGTAAAACGATTGCGATTGCTTTAGTCGGTGTTGTTGCCGCAGTTATGACGATCGGAGGAATGGCGATTGCTTTGAACTTGGGAACGGGGATTCCTGCTAGTTTTATGGCTTCGATAGGCGATATGTTGAGTTTTAAATTCATCCTAATGTTATTTGCGATGTTGCTGCCTTTAAGTTTCTTTTTTGCAGGGGTTTTGTCTGCGATGGTGGTGCGAACCAGCAGTTTTAAAGAAGCCCAAAGTTATGTGACGCCAATGACTTTTGTCGTAATTGTTCCTGCAATGGTTGCGATGATGCCAGGAGTGGAGTTAAATTGGCAATTGGCTTTTATTCCAGTTTTAAATGTTGCGTTGGCGACGAAAGAGATTATTGGAGGAACGATACATATGGGACAATTTGTAGCGATTGTGCTGTCTTTGATTGCTTTTGCTACGCTGGCTGTTTTTATCAGTTATCAGCAATTTTCACAAGAAAAAAATGTTTTGAAGTAGGAGTTTAGAGGGCATCATATGAGTAAGTTAGTAGGATTGTTTTTAATGCTGTTGAGCGGGTTTGTGCATGGGCAACAAATAAGGCCAACACAGGATTTTGGAATTTGGGTTGGTCTACTCGTAAAAAAGGAGTTGCCTGAACATTTTGAACTATCGTTGGAACAACAGCTTCGAACTTGCCTAAATACGACAAGAATAGATGACTATTGGGCGGCATTAGGTGTCAATTATACGATCAATAAAAATTTTAGACTCTATGGGAATCTTCGCTATATCCATGATGTCAAAAAAACAAAACAGACAGAAAATAGCCTGCGCTATCATCTTGACCTTGAGTTTAGAGCTAAGCTTAAAAAGAAGCATCAACTAAAATATAGATTTAGGTATCAACAAAAATTTATAAACCTACTTCAAGTGCAACGCACAAGGATTGCCGAAAAAGAATCGGCTATACGCAATAAACTCAAGTTTGTATTTCGGTACAAAAAAGTGCATCGCTTTTATCTTTCGACGGAATTGTTTATTCGGTCAAAAGTATTTAGAGAAGCCTATTTGGACAAACTAAGGTTCAGTCTTGGAGATAAGATAAAAACAAAGGCAGGTGCCTTGAATCTTGCGCTTGGCTATGAAGTGAATTTACAGCCGAACGATCCTTTTTCATTCTTCTTTCTGAAAATAGTCTACAGCATCAATTTATGAAGCAAATAAACCTAGGAACACTATTGGTTTTTATTTTCTATGCTCAGTCTTGTTATAAAGAAGCCGTCGTCTTTGATGCCTTGCCGAATAATGAACTAGAATTAGCCTTAATTTTAGAATTAAATGACAAGGATTGCTTTTTTGATCAAGCGTCCAACCGTTTGCGATACGCTATAGGAGCCGATTCTATTCAAAATTTTACGCCCTATGTTCGGTTTCAGGATTATTCGGAGGTGGCGATTAATCATATTCCTTTGACGAATAACAGCCTAAATAATTTAGGGAATATCAGACTGAATGAAACCTATACGGTCCAGATTACGACAAAAGGCATGGTTAAGGAACTGACTTTAAGTTTTACGAACTTACCGATGGTTCAAATTGTTACGCCCAACCAGATTATAGACGAGCCTCAGAAATTAGCTCGATTTACAATTAATTATTCAGCGGACTCTAGCAATACAATGACTTCTTTTGTTGGGATAGATTTTAGAGGCGGCTCGGCGCAATTTAACCCGAAGAAGTCTTATGGCTTTTCTTTTTTGAAGACAATGGATTTGGGCAGTAAAACGTCAAAGGCCTTATTGGGTTGGGAGCCAAAAGAAGATTGGATTTTGGATGCTTTATATAACGATGGCTCTAGATTGCGAAACAAAATCTCTTTTGAAATTTGGCATGCCATGAATCCTTTGCAACATCAAGCCATTCAATCTAAGTGGGTTGAATTGTATGTGAACAATGATTGCCAAGGGCTCTATTGTTTGAATGAACAAATGAATGCCGAACAGCTTAATTTGACGGATTCAGAAGCTGTTTTGTACAAAGCAACGGCATGGGGAGATGGAGCAACAACCTTTGAATACTTATCCTCTGCGGCTCCTCTGTTTGTAGATGTATGGGATGGCTGGGAACAAAAATACCCAAAGCCAAAGGACCGAATTCATTGGCAACCCCTTTATGAACTGAGAGATTTGATTGTCCATAAGAGTGCCCTAGAATTTGTTCGGGACATCGAGGAGCAGATTGATCTAGCTATTTTTATGGAGTACTATATTTTTTTAAACCTAATTTCTGCGACAGACAATACAGGGAAAAATATCATTTGGGCTCGTCCGAATGCTCAAGCGCCTTTTTTTATAATTCCTTGGGATTTAGATGGCTCTTGGGGGCGTTTTTGGGATGGGACAAATAGTAATGCAACGACAATTCTAAGCAACAAATTATTTGATCGACTCTTGGCTTTAAACCCAAATAATTTTAAGGGAAACCTAAAGCGTCGCTGGTTGGCACTCAGGGGAGGTGTTTTAAGCTATTCGAATCTAGAAAATGTATTTGAAGACAGTTTTAATGAAATAGGGAGATCTGATATTTTGGCAATAGAAAATCGAACATGGAATAGCAGGATTCATATTCAGCAAGAACAACAGTATATTAAGAATTGGACGTTGACCCGTTTGAATTTTTTGGATGTGTATTTTTCGAATTTGTAAGAATGGGTTCTTTGACCTTTTTTGCCAGCCCATAAAAAATAGCTTAGGAACGGTCAAAAAATAAGATGAACAAAATTTGAAACGAGATAGAACGATAGTGTTTCGTATGAACAGAAGAATTATTGCTAAATTATGCTTGTCGAATGGTTTTTTTTTAAGGAAAAAGAAAAAAAACTAAAATAAAAAACAACATTTTTTTTTATTTAAAAAGCGCTTTAAATGCGATTTTAGGCCTTGAAACAACATAGTTTTGATTAATTTGATTTTTTTTTGTTGTTTTAAGGAAATAAACATTGGAAAGTAGTGCTTTCTAAAAATAAAGCTCTATAATTGCACTTTATTTATTTATTAAATTACATATTATGAATACTGGTACAGTTAAGTTTTTCAACGAATCAAAAGGATACGGATTTATTACTCCAGAAGACGGAGCTAAAGATATATTTGTCCATGTTAATGGATTAGTAGACGATATTCGTGAAGGAGACAAAGTTCAATATGAAACTGAAGAAGGTCGTAAAGGTCTTAATGCAGTAAATGTTGAAGTTGTATAAGCTTTGATCTTACAACGAATGCAAAAAAAAGTCTATTACTTCGGTAATAGACTTTTTTTAGTTTAAGCCCTTTCCTAAAGCTTATATCCCAATTCATAGCTGTTAAAAGTTAGCCTATGGTTTCAACTCCACACGATTAGCTACGCTGCTACTTATTCTCTTTGGTCATGAGCGTTTCACTTATTGTTCGTGGTCGTGCCCCTTTGTTAATCCGTGCCGTCGCTTTGTTAGTCGCTAAGCTCCTGAGCGCTGCGCTTTAGTTCGCTTCCTTCGGGTTTTCAACGGAGTAATGAAATTGTTTACTTAGAAATAATTA
>CACVAQ010000165.1 GCA_902727865.1 uncultured Aureispira sp.
AGTAGGCGGCAATAGCGAGGGGGAGACACCTTTCACCATTCCGAACAAAGAAGTAAAGTCCTTCAGCGCCGATGGTACTGCCTTTTAGGTGGGAGAGTAGGTCACCGCCTTCTTTTTTTTTCTTAAAAAACAACAAAATTCTTCTTGATTATCAAGAACCATATCCCAAAGCGGCGATAAGATCTATATGATTTTATCGCCGCTTTTTTGTTTGTTATATAGAATTAAAATCGTTTTTCTTTTTCTTTTATTGCAAATACTACTTGCCTTTTTTTGAAATGCTATTAAATTCCATTATTTTTCATAATGGAAGAACTTTTCATGCTTTTTGAGCATTGAAAGAATTGATAGAATGAAAAAATCTAAATTACAAGGTGCCTAATAGCTTATTTATTACACCAATAAAATACCCAATAAATGTTTGATAAACTTACCGAGAAAGCTCGTCAGTCTATATTAAAGGCACAAGAGTATGTTCGCTCAAAGGAACAACAAGATGTACAAATTTCGCATCTATTGAAGGGGATGATGGATATAGAGGATAGTGTTGTTTTATTTTTGTTGAAAAAGGTATCTATCGATATTGGAGATTTAACAAATAGACTGTCTTTAATTATGGAGACATACCCTAAGGTTTATGGTGGAAAGAGTCACGGGAGTCATTTGTCTACGAATGCTAGTAAAGCAATTCAAGCTGCTCAAAGTTTGGCTAAAGATATGGGAGACGAATATGTTGCTTTGGATATGATCTTGGCGGGTATTTTTACTGTAAAAACAGATAAAACGGTAAAGTTGTTAACGTCCATGGGGACGAATGCAAAAGATTTAGGTGCTGCAATTAAAGAATTGAGAAAAGGAAAGAACGTTAGTACTCCAAGTGGAGATAATGAATTTGATGCGCTGAATAAATATGCTGTTAACTTAAATGAGCGTGCAAGAACAGGCAAGTTAGATCGCATTATCGGTCGAGATGAAGAAATTCGACGTATCCTACACATTCTATCTAGAAGAAAGAAAAACAATCCAATTATTATAGGAGAGGCAGGTGTTGGTAAAACTGCTATTGTAGAAGGTTTGGCTTGGCGTATTGTAGACAATGATATTCCTGATAATTTACAAGGCAAAACATTGTTTTCATTAGATATGGCGGCTATCGTTGCAGGCGCTAAATATAAGGGAGAATTTGAGGAACGTTTGAAGGCTGTTATTAAGGAAGTCACCACTTCTGATGATGTTATCTTATTTATTGATGAGATTCACACCTTAGTTGGTGCTGGTGGTGGTGGTGGTGGTATGGATGCTGCTAATATTTTGAAACCAGCTTTGGCTCGTGGAGAATTGAGAACCATTGGGGCGACGACTTTAGATGAGTATAGACAATATATAGAGAAAGACAAGGCCTTAGAACGGCGTTTTCAGAAAGTAAAAGTAGAGGAACCTTCTGTTTCAGAAACAATTGCCATCTTGAGAGGATTGAGAGATCGTTATGAAACACATCATAAGGTGCGAATATTAGATAGTGCTTTGATTGCAGCAGCTGAAATGTCTAAACGGTATGTTAGTGATCGTGCCTTGCCAGACAAAGCAATTGATTTGATTGATGAGGCGGCAGCCAAATTGCGGTTAGAATTAAATTCTGTTCCTGAGGAATTGGATGCTTTAGATCGCAAAAAAAGACAGTTGGAGATTGAAAGAGAGGCGGTGAAACGGGATGGAACGAAAAGTAAGATCAGCCTAATAAACAAGGAAATTGCTGACCTTTCTGAGGATTTGATCGAAATGAAAAGCGCTTGGGAATCGGAAAAGGAGCTGATTAATATTATACAAAGCTGTAAAGCGGTTATGGAAACGTTTCGGATTGAAGCGGAAGAAGCTCGACGAAATGGCGATTATGCAAAAGTAGCAGAACTAGAGTATGGCAAAATAAAGGAACAGGACGATATTCTCAAAGCGGCCGAAGCTGATTTGGATAAATTAGCTCCAGAAAAGCGAATGACGGATGGGGAGGTAGATGAAAATGATGTGGCAGATGTTGTGTCTCGCTGGACGGGTATTCCTGTGAATAAGATGATGGAAAGTGAGCGAGAGAAATTGCTGAAGATGGAAGAGAAAATCGGAGAGCGATTGATTGGACAAGCTGCTGCCGTAGAAGCGGTTTCGGATGCTGTTCGACGTAGCCGTTCGGGGCTTCAAGATCCCAAAAAACCTATTGGTTCTTTTATTTTTATGGGAACAACTGGGGTTGGTAAAACGGAGTTGGCAAAAGCGTTAGCAGAATATTTGTTTAATGATGAGAATGCCATTACTCGATTGGATATGAGTGAGTATATGGAAAAACATTCGGTATCTCGCTTGGTTGGTCCGCCTCCTGGTTATGTTGGTTATGAAGAGGGGGGACAGCTGACCAATGCTGTTCGGGAAAAACCTTATTCAATTGTACTGTTGGATGAGATTGAGAAAGCTCATCCTGATACGTTCAATATATTGTTACAAGTATTGGATGATGGTCGATTAACGGACAACAAAGGACGTGTAGCTGATTTTAAGAACACGATTATTATTATGACAACGAATATGGGGTCTAATATAATTTATGAAAACTTTGATGGCCTAGATGATGTAGATGCTAAAAAACGCCAAGAAATTATAGATCAAACTCAAATAGAAGTAGTGGAGGCTCTGAAGGATCAGATGCGTCCAGAGTTTTTGAATCGTATTGATGAGCAAGTTATGTTTACGCCATTAAATAGAGAAGAAATCAAAAAAATTATGTTGTTGATGTTTAAGTCTACCCAGAAAAGGGTAAAACAGCAAGGATATGATATTGAGTTGTCTAGCAAAGCGGTTAACCTCTTGGCCGAAAAAGGCTACGAGCCACAATATGGTGCTCGTCCAATGAAACGGGTGCTTCAACGAGAAATAGACAATGAATTGTCTAAGCATTTACTTTCTGGGAAATTTGCTTTAGGAGATGTTATTTATGTGGATGTTAATCGAAAAAAAGAACTGACGTTTACGAAAAAGAAAGCCTCTAAAAAAGCAGCCCCAAAGCAGCCGAAAAAGACAAAAGAGTAAATCAAAAATATTAACACAATAAAAAAACGGGTCACTATTAAAACATATTGACCTGTTTTTTGTTGTTATTGCAGCATACGTTTTTATTCAGTAATATTTCAAATTTATTACTTCATACTCTACCCCCACACTATTTAGGTTTTAAAGCATCTAGATGAGTACGTTTCCTGAAAATGGACTATTAAAATTGTTCTACAGCATCCAAATTTGTTGAGACGACTAAATAGCATTACTAAAATACAAACTCAATTAAGAAACCGTTGAGTTGGTTTTTACAATGGAAATGACGTTTATGAAGTAATGTAAAAAGAGGATCCTTGGCAAACTACTCTATTCGTGATTTAGCAAAACTTTCGGGTATTAAAGCCCATACCATACGAATATGGGAGCAGCGTTATAGTATTATAGAACCTAAGAGAACGGCTTCTAATATCCGTTATTACACAGATCAAGACTTGAAGTTCTTAATGAACATCGCTTTTTTAAACCGCAAGGGGATTCGAATTTCCAAAATTGCTAAACTTAGTAAAGAAGAAATTAAGACAGAAGTAGATAAATTGTCTGAAACGGAGGCTGAACATACGGATAATTTTCAGAGCCTAGCGATGGCTATGATGGAATTGGATGAGCCCAAAATTGGTAAAATCCTAAGCAAATGTTTTTCTCAAAATGGGGTAGAAGACACCATCTTAAATGTATTAGTTCCTTTCTTAGAAAAAGCGAGCTTACTTTGGCTGACAGGCTCGATTAGTTCCATGCACGAACAGTTTGCGAGTTGTGTTATTCGTCGAAGAATTCTAACAGAAATTACCAAACTAAAAACTAAAAAAGGGCAAGACCTCCCCAAAATTCTACTCTATTTGCCAGAAGGCGATCAGCAAGAGCTTTATTTAATGTTCGTACAGTATTTGTTAAAAAAACGTAATATTGAGGTTGTTTATCTAGGAACAAAAGTAGATATCGAAGATTTGCAACTAGCCGCTTCGATACATAAACCAAACTTTATTTATACGATTATTTCGGAACGGCATAAGTGTTACGTTCCAGCATGCTATATTGGTCGCTTAAGCGAAGGAATGGAAGTCCCTCATTTGTTGATTTCAGGATTCCAGCATACAATGAAACAGTCAGAATCTCCAGATAATGTTACAGTTTTAGAAGATTTGAACGAACTCCTTGAATTCTTTTCTAACTAAAGCTCCTTTTCTTTTTAAAAGCGTTATTTTTGCGACGACTATATGCGATGAGAAAAACTCTGACATAACAGGTGATCAAAGATTATGGAATTAACCGCTTTTTTAAATTATTTGGAACACGAACGTCGTTACTCCAAACATACCATTACCGCTTATAAGCGTGACTTGACACAATTTATAACCTACCTTAAAGCCCAATATGAGCTGGAGGAATGGGCTAAATTAAAATCACTTCATCTGCGCTCATGGGTCGTTTCTCTAATGCAACGAGAGTTAAGCGCTACCTCCATTCATCGAAAAGTTTCCTCCCTTAAAACCTATCATAAATTTCTTCTAATCACTCAAGGAATCTCCAAAATGTCTTTCCCGCAAGTCTTATTGCCGAAGAAGTCAGAACGCTTACCCGCTTTTGTGGAAAAGGGGCAACTCAACAAATTACAAACTAAGGTTGTTTTTCCAGACGGTTTTTCGGGAATGAGAGATTATTTAATTTTAGAGATTCTGTATAGTACTGGAATGCGTCGGAGTGAAGTTATTGGACTACGGTGGGCAGATGTTGATTTTGAAAATCATCATTGTAGAATAAAGGGGAAAGGAAATAAAGTGCGTTTGGTTCCTTTTGGAAAACCCTTAAAGGAAACTTTATTGGCGTATCAAACGCTTTTGGAAGAGACGTTTTCTGAAAATGAGGCAGGGCTTATTTTATTAACAGATAAAGGACAACCGATGTACCCTAAGTTTGTTTATAATAAAGTGAAGCACTATTTATCTTTAATTACAACCTCAAAGAAAAAAAGCCCGCACGTTTTACGGCATTCTTTTGCAACGCATCTGGCAAATAATGGGGCTGATTTGAATGCGATTAAAGAGTTGTTGGGCCATGCGAGCTTGGCGGCAACAGAAGTATATACACACAATTCAATAGAACAACTAAAAAAGGTGTACGAACAGGCACACCCTAAGGCAAAAAAATAGCAATGGTATTGTTTTAAGTAATTTTTTAGAATCCAAATAGTACCTGTAAAGCATTTTGCTTGCCGAATATAAAATTATAAAAGAACATAGAAATGGATAATTTGGGAAAACAGAGAGTTGGAAAACTTTTGATGGAGTTAGTTTGGTGGATCTTGACGGGCATTGTGGCTTGGATGGTTGTTCAACCCTTGTGGAGTGAATTTATTAAATACGAATATATTTATGAGTTGATCTTGTTTGTTGTGATTCTGATAACTTATACTCGGTATCTTTTTTTGCTAAAATATACATTTTTAGCTCAATTTCAGGTCGGGAAATTTATCTTAATTTTTGCAAGTATCCCTTTGATCTTTTATTTAATAAACTTGTTTTTTGGATACCAAGATTTCTTGGAACGACAAAGCGAGGGCATGGAAGCTTATCAGATTTACTTTAGAGCCGATATGACATTTGATGAGCATGGAGAAGTTATAAAATACTTGTCTAAAGTCTATAGCTTTTTTGCTTTGTGTGCTATTATAGTCGTTATCATGTCTCCGTTTCGCTTGTTGATTTCGTACTGGAGAGTGTATAATAAAGTCGGAACAGTGTAATATTATTGTTACCTAAAGCATAAAACTAGGTATTTGTGCATATAATGTGTATTGTTCGGGGTATAATTAGTACGTTTAGTAGAGGTCGTAGTCTGTTGATAACATAGAGGCTAAGCCTTTTAGATATGGACGACGCTTATAAGAAGTCCTAAAAGTATTACTTAGGGATACTCTATTCGAAAGAGAGCGAATTATTATAAAAACATAGGCTTAATTACCATAAATTATGAAACAACTAATTCTATTTTTCTTAATCGTTTTGATGCCTGTTTTGGTAAGCGCACAACAGACTTTAGACCCTAAATTTGAGAAAAAAATTGAAGGTTTAATTGATCATAGCCTTCCCGTCATAACTTGTGAACGCTTAGAGAAAAAATTGAATACACCCAATCTTTATTTATTGGATGCAAGAGAAAAAAAAGAGTTTGAAACCTCACATTTAGAAGATGCGTTATGGGTTGGGTACAATACTTTTTCGCCTAAAAGTTTAGCCGCTATTCCCAAAGACGGAATCGTAGTGGTGTACTGTTCTGTAGGCTATAGAAGTGAAAAAATTGGAGAACAACTTAAAAAAATGGGTTACACGAGGGTTTATAATCTATATGGTGGTATCTTTGAATGGATGAA
>CACVAQ010000166.1 GCA_902727865.1 uncultured Aureispira sp.
TATTAATAATATAACAAGATACGTTTTTACACTCAAATAGTTGAGCGAGCGTTCTTTCAATAACTAAATTTTAACTTTAGTCAGGGCATCGCTCTGCCCAAAGCAGGTCATTATGAATAGGCAAACTATCTTTTGCATATCGAGCCAAAGCGGTTTGGTATATGTCACAAGCGGCCGCTTTTTCTCCTTTTTCAAACAAAATTTCAGCACGCATAGATTCGTGATTGACAGGCGTTCTACCTTGGTTGATTGCTATAAAACGATCCAAGTCACTCAATGCCGCATCATAGTCACTTAGGTGCAAGTGACACAGCATTCGATTGTAATAAGGGCGCCCTTCTTCGTAATCTGCTTGTAGCTCAATGATATTGTTGTAAAAGGACAGGGATTTCTGACAAGTAGCAGGTAAGTTATCGGCTATATATTTTTGATAATAGAACTTTGCTAAGTTATATTTTGTAGAAATGTCAGTAGGATTTTTTTCTAAAAAAGCTTCCAATATTTGAATCTGCTGATTTACGGACTCTTGTACTGGCAATTGACTTTGTGCCTTAGGATTACTTTTGATCATATCTTGCAATTGCTCTTGTGTAAACTCAGGAAAACCATCTTCCCCAATTTTTTGTTCGTCCTTACTATTTGAGGTGCAAGCTGTTAAAAATAACATAAGAAGTAGTAGATAGCTGCTTAAACGTAACATCTTTTTGTAAATTTTAGTATTTTTGTAAATAAGAAGTTGTTATTAAAAGGTTACCTTCTCGTAATAATTTTCTATTTAATAAAAGTAGTGTATTGCTACTTTCTGGACAAAAAACGTACTAGGATGCCTTTTGCGAGGGGGATAGATAAATTATTCCACTCTCTAGTCACTCAAAGATAAGTCAAAGTACCAAATTTATTGGTTTATGCTCTATAAAAAACAAATCCTCTACTGTTGTTGGTGGGTTTTTCTGCTTTTTGCGTGTGGAAATCTAAAGGCACAAATAACAGATAGCACAGCTACTATTTATCCAGCTATTAACGAAAATTTATTTGTTAATACTAAATGGAAATACACCTATACGACCCATGCAGAAAGCAATACGATCATTCACAAAGCAGATGAAACCTACGACTATTTCATCTTTTTTCGGTATGACTATGGTTACCAAACCTACCTAAATGGCAATTTGTCGGACGGACTTTGGCGTTTGAACAAAGAAGAAAACGAGATACAATACAATTTTAGAAAAGTAGACTGGTGGCGGCTTGCCTTTTTTAGTGAAGAGGCTTTGATTTTGGAATTTACGATGAATGAAAAATCTTCTTATCGCTACCACTTTGTTCGAGTAACCGATGCCGAAGCTCCTTTTGAACGCTCTCCGAATGACTTGCCAGATGTCAATGTTGATTTTGGAGTAGATGCTGTTGTCGTAGAGACGGAGAGTTATACCAATTACTTGGAACAACGGGGAATCAAATACAATCCCAAAGCTTGGCAACGTCGAAAAGAACGTCGTCAACGCCAAGAAATAAGACGAACGGCTCGTTTACAAAAAACAAAAAAAGGACGTGCGCAACTTGCCAAAGAAGAGCCGAAAGAAATGATGCAAATTGAGTTGGTCGGTGGTGGCTTTTATGGCGGGGTTGATCCTGTGTACCGAAACATGATTTTGATTAAAACGGATGGTCGAGTAATCAAAGAATATCAAAGCGAATTACAAGGGCTACAAGTTAGTAAACACAATATTCCTAGAGAAACGCTGGAAGAACTTGTTACGTTTATTGAAGAAAAACAGTTTTTTGAGTTTGACCAAATCTACAGTTGTAAGACGCCTAGCTGCATCAAACGGCTAGAAAATAAACCTCGCCCAATCGCTTTACGGATTGCGATAACGAAAGGTGTCCGTCGAAAAATCATTACGATTCCTATCTGGGATGGCAGAGGCAAAGTAAATTCTTTTATTGATTATCCCAAAGAGCTGGATGCCATTGTGCAAGCGATAGAGAATATTGCGACAGAACAGCCGCAGTAAATTTTTGCTGTTGCTTTCTTACTTTGACAACTCGTTTATTACTACAACTCAACGTGTAGCCCCTAAAAACTATCGTATGCAAGCTCTATTCTCCCCAATGCCTTTTTATGTATGCTGCTTGATTTTTGCTACTTCTTGTACGCTTCAAAATCAAACGCCTCAAAATAGTTCTACAGAAAAAAAGGTAGAAGTGCCCCGTGAAATCGTAACGTATAAAGAACAGGATAAAATGACCAGTGGACTACTTGATAAAGCAGGTAATTTATGGTTTGGTACGTCCAATGAAGGCGTTTATCGCTATGACGGAACGTCTTTTGTCAATTTTACAGAAAAGGAGGGGCTTTCTAGTAATTATGTAAATTGTATCCTAGAAGACAAAGCGGGTAATTTATGGTTTGGAACTCAAAATGGACTGAGCAAATACGATGGAAAAGCGTTTACACGACAAGCAATACCGATGGATAATGAGATTGATATAGAAGGAAAAGAGTGGTGGAACAAAAGTACTGTTTCGTGTTTGTTGGAGGATAAGAAGGGCAACTTATGGATTGGTACAGGAGGAGATGGGGCTTATCGTTATAATGGGGAAAGTTTTACTCATTTTGTATTTACAAATGATTACAAACAATCGGATGGTTTGCATCATAATTTTATTCAAAGTATGCTAGAAGATACGGAGGGTAATATTTGGTTTACTTCGATGACGCATGGTGGCGTAAGCCGTTACGATGGCGAAAAGACAACACACTTTTCAACCAGCGACGGGCTGAAAGATGATATGGTTGCTGGAAGCTTCCAAGACAAGGCGGGCAATTTATGGTTTGGGACTATCCAAACTAAGTTTGAAGGGCTTTATTGTTATAATGGAACCTCTTTTACGGGATTTGGGAAGGAAGATGGGCTTTGTGATAATTTTGTAACAGGCTTTTATGAGGATGTAGATCATCAACTTTGGATTCGAACAGGAAGCACCTTATGTATTTATAATGGAAAAACGTTTGCCCCTTTTATGACAAAGGAAGGGCAAGGCTTGAAGGATATTTCTTTTATAATAGAGGATAAAGATGGAAACATTTGGTTGGGCGGAAAATATGGGCATTTGTGGAAATACAATGGAGAGACTTTAAGCGATTTTACACAGAAGAACGGATGGTAAAAGGGCACTAGAACGGCCTCGCATTCTTTGGGAAATAGATTTTATGCCCTTATCAGGCATACACTTCCGTTCGTCAACGCATTTGTAAATAATATCTACTATATTTGCAGCTTACCGATTAAACTACAATAGCAATGATACGTAAGTGGCACTTAAAAGCTGTAATTCAGAAGACCATCTCATTTATGCCGAACGGGCATAAGATCAACCATTGGTTTCAAAAAAATATTACCAAAGGAGTTTATCTAGGAGATGAGTACTTTTATGATCGTTTGGAACATGTCAAACATCATGTTGCCGCCTTTAATAAATTTTGTGGCTCGATAGAAGGCAAAAAAACGCTTGAATTGGGGACAGGCTGGTATCCTGTGATTCCTTTTAGCTTTTTCCTCTCTGGAGCGGCCGAAATTAATACACTAGATATTTCTAATTTGACCAATAAAGAAAAGCTAAAGGATACTATTGGCAGATTTATTGAGCTAATAGAGGAAGATAGATTGAAGGATTATATCGTGGCAAAACCAGAACGGGTTGCCATTCTCCAAGAAGTACATAACAATTTTGACTCGCTGAGTTTTGACGCGATTCTGTCCAAGTTGCAGATCAATTATTTGATTGTGGATGCTCGAAAGGTGCAGCATTTGGCGGACCAGTCGATTGACTTGGTGCATTCTAACAATACGTTTGAACACGTGTATCCAGAGATTCTCAAAGATATTTTGAAAGAATTTAAACGTTTGGTCAAAACGGATGGATTGCAGTCGCACTTTGTCGATATGTCCGATCATTTTGCGCATTTTGACAAATCCATTAACATTTATAATTTCCTACAATACAGCAACAAGACTTGGGATACCGTGATTGATAATAGTATTCAACCACAAAACAGGTGGCGTTTTGCTCAATTTGTAGCCTTGTACAAAAGCTTAGACATTCCTCTAACGGATACCGAAATTAGAGCAGGAGATATAGAAGCGGTTAAATCCTTGAAAATTCATCCAGATTTTAGTAATTTTAATACTAAAGAGCTAGCTATCAGCCATTGCTATTTATATTCGAAAGGAAATTAGGCGATTTTTAGCTTTTCAGATTTGTGAAAAATTAGATGTACCATTATGAATAAGAAACGAATTGGCTTGCTGTGTGGATTTTTTTTATGCACGAACTTGATGTTTGCACAAAATTCTAGAGCCTCTGCCGAAGCTTTTGGATTGAGTATTGTACAAAGCTTTTTTGATCAGAATTGTGATTTTATGTTTGATCATTTGGATCAACAAATTACAAGTTTTGAAGGAGGGCAAGTACTTCCAATTACACCTGAGTTGCGTCGTTTGTTTTGTTCCGAAAGCCCCTTGCGTCCAGATATGGCCGTGACCTTTCAGATGTACGAAGAAAACTATAGCCCAGTGTTGTATGATATGAATGAGTTGAATCAAAAATATCCAGAATGGGCCGCACATCTAAACCTACAAGCGGGCGATTTTTTCTTTGATGGAGCGCATCCTATTGCTGCGGGCTATACACGAGTTTTTACAGCAGGCGACATGGCACGCTTTGTCTTGCGGAAAATTAATGGCGATTGGAAAATTATTGCCATTTAAGACCTCCTTTATTCTATTGGAGCGTATGGACCAATTTTAAGTAGAACGTTGTTTTCTGTGAGAATAGAATGGACGCCTTTCTACTTAAAATTGATATCCACCACGAATAAGAAGCGCAGCGAGTAACAAAGCTACATTTATAGCTGCAAACATTAAACATTATTTCTCTTCCAACTTTCTACCTGAATAGACAATTACCCCAAGTCTATTTGTGTTTGTTTTTTCGATGAAGAGTAGTGGAAAAAGAATTGCTATTTAGGCTATACTTTTTTCTAAACGATTACTTAAAAATCAAAAAAAGGCACAAACTTCTCAAAAACTCTTTATTATTGTGAAAAATACCTCTAGTAAAATAGAAAGAGGTACAAAAACTAGGTTTAAATTATGGGTAAAATTATTGCATTATTGGCGCTTTTTGTGGGTTTAGGAACCTTTACGTTTTGGAAAATTAATAATCCTGGTGTTGTAAAAGATACCTATTCTGAAAATTTACACACGATGTTTGCTTTAGCAAATACGGATCAAGTCGATCGTGTTTTTTTAGTCGATCGTTTTGGAAACGAAGCCTTGCTAGAGCGAGTCGAAGACTTGAATTGGACCTACACCAACAAGGCGACCAATAAAAAATATCGAGCAAATCCTAGCGCCGTTTATATGTTATTAGAAACACTTAGGAAAGTGCGGACGAGAGAACCAGTTAACAAAGCGGCTATGGATAATGCGATTAAAGCCTTGGCTTCAAAAGCGACCAAGGTTGAAATTTACGACAAAGAAAAAAATAAGCTTCGAGCCTATTATGTGGGCCCGATGACCAATGGGGGAACAGGGAATTTGATTATCATGGAAGGCACTGAACAACCTTATGTGGGATATATTCCAAACTTTCAAGGAACGATTGATACTCGATACATTACGACAGAAAAAGATTGGAGAGACAAAGCTATTTTTAGAAATGATGTGGAAGCGCTTGAATTTGTACAAGTGGAATATCCAGCCGAAATTCAAAAAGCACAATCCTTTAAGCTTACGAAATCATCTGCTGGTAAATTTAGTGTAGCGCCACTCGATCCAAGCTCGCCTGTCTATGCTCAAGAGCAAGTGAATCAAGATAATGCAGCGACTTATTTTGAAGATTTTGACGTTGTTGCCGCCGAAAAAATTATCGACAAGAAAAATAAACACATTAGGGATTCTATTATCACAACAACGCCTTTTGCAATTATTACTTATAAGGCAAGCTACCATAACGAGGCGCAGGTACTTAGAGTGTATTCGTTGTATAATCCTACGGCAGATCGTGGTGATGGAGAGGCAGGGCATCGTCAAAAAATACAACGTTACTTTATAGATATTGACGAAGACAATTTCTTTTTAGGACAGCACATGGTACTTCGTTCGATGTTTTGGGGCTACGAGTTCTTTTTCCAAGGGCAAGCCGTGATCTTAGGAGAAGATGAAGCTCAAATGACAAAATCATTCCCAGACAATAAGGATGAAATACGGGCCGCACGTGCCGCACGAGCAAAAGAGAACGAAGGAAAATAAGGAGGTTTAAGTAACTGATGTTACGCAGAAAATTGATATTGTCGATAAAATACCAAAATTTGCGTCTCAACCTATTCTTAATTTTGAATGCTTAATGTTGAATTTTGAATGCTTTATAGTACAAGGAGCATTAAAAAT
>CACVAQ010000167.1 GCA_902727865.1 uncultured Aureispira sp.
ATACTTAGGTTCTTTGACCAGCTGTACGCAAGCTGTCCATGCCTTACGTAGAATAGGTTTGTAGTAACTTACGTCTATATGTCATTATTGGCGCAATAAATAAAAACTGCTCATAGGTACTCTATGAGCAGTTCTTAAGAAAGATACTTAAAACTCTTTATAGAGAGTGAATTAAGGCATCAATGTTATTATCTTCAACTAATTTTTTAGTGAAAATTTTGTGTCCTTTAGGAGCAAAAAGATGCAATTGCCCTTTTTTTATATTCGCCATAGTGCTCAATAACTTCCATCTAGTGACTAACTTTCTAGTATTGTCACACTTTAAAGCGATTTCAGAGTAATGAGTAGCATTATCAATTGTAAAAGACACATCTGCTTGAACTTGGTCTTGCGTTGATTGATTTGTGAAAATTTTAGGATCGTCATATCCTTCAGAAGTAGTTTGGATTGAGCTAATTTTTCTTTTTTCAACCCAAGTGATCACTTTGTCTATATATTTATCCTTACTCATATACTCTAATTGTTCTTTGATTGTTTAATGCTGTAAATTTAGCACTTTTTGTCTGAAATACGATGTCTAAGCAGTAATATTTGTATATTTTGTTTGTTTAGAGGCAATAATTGTTTTAATAAGCCCATTAAAGAAGCCTGATAGCTAAGGGAATACTTAATTTTATTACAAAGAGCAGGGGTTTGGGTCGCTGGACAAGATTCGCTGTTTCATCTTGATTTGAATTTTCGATGTGTTCAAAATTAAAGCATAAAGCATCGCTTTAGGAGATACAAGCGTATTTTAAAATTGGAGCGATGGGCTTTGGGGAATAGAGATTAGATGTTAGATCGTTTTCTTCGAGAACATTTCGTTTAGCATTCATTGTTAACTATTTGTTCTTAGGATAAGCAAGTGCCAGTTTCTTTTAAGGAGAACGTCTTTTTATAAGAAACAAACAATTTAAAAAAAATAATTCTAAAAAGCACTTTACTTTAACTATTAGAAAGCTTATCTTAGAGCAGATGGTTTTTTTCTTCCAAATAGTTTGGAGGATTAAACACCAATTTAATGACGAACAGAAAACCTTTTAACAGCCCCTATTTAGTAATCGTGTATTCCCAGCAGTATTAGATTTTTCTATCAAAATAAACCACAAACTCTTTTTAACTATGAAAAGAATTATATTCTTTATGCTCCTTCTTCTTTGTGAGCTATCTTATGGGCAAAATGCAACCGCAGCATTAGACGAACTTGCTCCCGCAAATGGAATTAATGCACCTTTAAAAGTAGGTGATGTTATTCCCACAAATTTACAGACAACACATCCATATAATATAAATGGCGTAAATGGGGTTGTTTATGAAAAAGAATTTTACAATAAACACTCTTCTTACATCAAAATTTATTTCAAAAATTTTGATTTAGCACCTGGTGATTACCTAGAAGTAATAGGGGTTAATTCAGGAGAGACGAGTATTTATGCTGGTCGAGGAAAGATTATTGATCAAGATATGACGATGATCAGTGATTTCTGGACACAAGTGATTTTTGATGAGCGTGTGATCGTGCGTTTGCATTCTGAGTCAGGAGCGAATCACTATGGTTTTGACATTACAGAAGTTGCTTACGGATATCCACAAGCACGAATTGAGGCTTTATTAGCGACGAAGGCAATTTGTGGTACAGACGATAAAGAGCCTGTTATTTGTTATAATGGAACAACGATGTACGATAAAGGAAGAGCTGTTTGCCGATTGTTAATTGGTGGTGGCGGACTTTGTACGGGTTGGTTATTGGGCTGTGATGGGCACGTAATGACGAACAATCACTGTATTGGGACAGCCGCAGATGCTGCCAATACTGATTTTACCTTTAATTATCAATATACAAACTGTAATGGTTCAGGAAACTCTGTTTCAGATGTTGTTGCTAACTCGGCTACCTTTATAAAAACAAATTCTAGTTTGGATTATACGTTAGTACAGTTGCCTGTAAATCCAACGGCTACATACGGTTATTTGAGTTTAAGTTCAGTACCTCCAGTAGTGAACGATCGTATTTATATTGTAGGGCATCCAGGAGGAAGAAGAAAAGAAATTACGGTGATTACAGACCAAGGGGGAGATGCCAATGGGAATGCAATTATCAATCAAATTACAGCAACAGGTGCTCGTTATTTTGCAGATACAGAAGGCGGAAGTTCTGGATCTCCTGTTTTGGATTATAATACAAACTTAGTGGTAGCGATTCACAACACAGGTGGTTGTACCAATGGTTCGGCTGGACGAAGCGATCAATTGATTGCTGATATTGGCTTAGATATGCCAAGTTGTGGAATTGATAGTTCTGGTGCAACGCCTCCAGTGCCTTGTTCTAGTACAATTACAAGTTTTCCTTACACGGAAAGTTTTGAAAATACGTTTGGAGCATGGAGTCAACCGACAACGGATGATTTTGATTGGGTCACAAATGTAGGAACGACAGCTTCTACAGGAACAGGACCAACGGCAGCTAACGATGGTACTTACTACGCTTACATGGAATCTTCGGTACCAAATAATCCGAACAAAAGCGCAATTTTAGCAAGTCCTTGTTTTAACTTGACAACAGTAGCTTATCCTCAAGCGATTTTCGATTATCATATGATGGGAACTACAATGGGAACGTTGTCTCTAGAAGTGAGCACCAATGGCTCGACTTGGACAAGCTTGTGGACTAGAACAGGAGACCAAGGAAGTGCTTGGGTTTCTGATACAGTTGATTTGAATGCGTATACAAATGAGCCTTCTTTAAGAATTCGTTTTAATGGATTGACAGGAAGTGATTTTGAATCGGATATAGCAATTGATGCGTTTGAATTAAATTCTGGAACACCAAATTGTACGATTATTAATACCTTCCCTTATTTTGAAAGTTTTGAAAATACATTTGGAGACTGGACACAAGGTCTTGGAGATGATTTTGATTGGGCAACAGATTTTGGAGCAACTGCATCGACAGGAACAGGACCAACGACAGCGATTGACGGAAGTTATTACGCTTACATGGAATCTTCTTCACCAAATAGCCCTAGTAAAAGAGCCATTTTAGAAAGCCCTTGCTTTGATCTAAGCAGTGTGCCTTTTCCTGAGTTGACATTCATGTATCACATGTATGGAACGGATATGGGAACCTTAGAAGTAGAAGTAAGTGTTGGTGGTGGTACTTGGGTAAGTGTTTGGTCTCAAATAGGAGATCAAGGAGATGCTTGGTTCCCTGCGACGGTAGATCTTTCTGCTTATACGACTGCTACAGATTTAAGAATTCGTTTTAATGGATTGACGGGTAATGGGTTTACTTCTGATATGTCAGTTGATGCGGTATCTATCGCAAATACACTTTATGCTTGTCCAACAACAGCGGCTGTTTTCCCTTATACGGAAAGCTTTGAAAATACAATTGGAGATTGGATACAATCTAGTAACGATGATATAGATTGGACGATAAATTCAGGCACAACACCTTCTAGTAATACAGGTCCAACAACAGCAAATGATGGTACTTATTACCTTTTTGTAGAAGCATCTAGTCCGAACTTTCCTTCTAAAGTAGCGATGATTGAAAGTCCTTGTTTTAATTTAACAACGATTACAGATCCAGAGTTAACTTTTGATTATCATATGTATGGCGCAGACATGGGCATGTTAGAAGTCCAAGTTAAGACTTCTACAACGAATTGGAATACCTTGTTGACACGACTCAATGATTATGGAGACAACTGGTTGAGTATTACTTTAAATCTTGCCGCTTATACCAATGCAACAGATATGAAAGTACGTTTCGTAGCAACAACAGGTACTGGGTTTTCTTCTGATATGGCAATTGATGCCTTTGCAATTACTTCCGCTACGGTATCAACAGGTATTCGTTCGACAAATCAAGCAGATGCATTCTTGACTGTTGCTCCAAATCCGTTTAGAGATTATTTGGAAGTATCAACGAATATGGAAGGCATGTCTAACTATAGGATCACAAATATACAAGGTCAAACGATGCAAGTTGGGTCTCTACAGAACAAAACAATTAAAGTAAATGCTTTGGCACAAGGAGTCTATTTTATTAGCTTCACGAATGGAAAAGAGCACATTACTAGAAAAATTGTAAAACAATAAAATACACAAGAAATGGTTTTAAAAAACTATTTTAGGAAGATATCATAAATGGAAAACGCTTGCTGACTTAGGTTGGTAAGCGTTTTTTTTTGTTAAAAATTGAAATGCAGGACAACCTAAATCAATAGGGGAGAGGCATTGCTATTGGAACTCTTTTTCTTAATAAAATGTATTAGTTCTTTGACGACTCAAAGGGCAGCTCTCTTAATGAACAAAGAGCCGAATGAATCGTTGAGACCTAACCTATAATCTGAAAATTAGTACCGTAATCGTCCAAAATATATGAAAGGAAAACATAATAAATGGCTATTAAGAAAAGTATCAGGCTCAAGGGGGAAGGATGCACAGAAGCCCGATTTTGCAGATACACGCCACGAAAAAAGTACAGACGGGGAAACCTTACCCTTTCGGAAATCGATGCGAAAAAGTGGCTGGACGCACTTGGATACTAGTTTAGTCAAACGATGGCTGCATGGGCAGGTCGGTAGAAATTTTGATGTAGTCTATTCTGATTTTCTTAAACGGATTCAGCCCAAATATTTGGAATCTTACAAGGAGTGCATTTTTTATTATGTGACGAAGGCACACGAATTGCTTTATGATGAGCAGGGGCTTGTTATAGAACCTTTTTCGAATCTTTTTTACATTGACAAGGATTCCAATCTACTTCAAAAACATTCAGAACTTGCGCTAAAAGAGGCTCGCCCAATTTATCTTACCTCCAGAACGTATTCTACGTTTTTATATGACAGAGCAGCAAAAAAATGGGAATCTAGATCGACTACAGACCAGATTATTATTCATGATGAAAAGAAAATCCTTACCAAACATGATTTTTCGACGATTGACGCCGTACTTAAAAAGATAGAGCAGTTGAAAGAGCGTAGCCAAGAGGCTATTAATAATTTTGCGCTACAGTATCAAAACACAGCTATTTTATTTTCACGGAAAGACTTATTGTCGATTCATTTTGAGGTAGATAAAGGACTAGAATGCTATTGGTTTTTGTATGAGATTGCCAAAGATGCGTCCAAAGATTGGAAGGTTGTTTTTGAGGGGAATGAAGTCCTCGAAATCCAACGAGTAAAGAAATAACAGCCCTTATTCTAATAAAAAAGTAGACCACTCTAAGAGTGGTCTACTTTATGCAAAAAGAGCGCATTTATAATTTTAGTTTTTTACAATAAAGCAAGATAAACACTGTCTTCCCTTTTGTAATAGACTATTTATACTCTAGTTCTTCTTAACAAATTTCTTAGTAATGACCGTTCCGTCTTGTTTAACAGCAGTGAAGTAGTAAATACCAGTAACCAATTGGTTTAAGTTGATTTGATTGTTTCCAGCTTCAATATCACCAGTCCATAATGTTTTACCAGTAGCATCCATGATACGGCCTACAAAAGTTGCTTCCGTATTTAGTATATCAATGTTCAATACACTAGTCGCAGGATTTGGATATAAATTCATTTCCAAGGCTACTTCATCCAAAGAAGGCAATGTATTGGCATTGTTCGAAGGCGTATTCAATTCAGCAATTGAGTTCCCCATTGTACGAGCATTACCGACAATACCTGTTACAACGACTTCATCAATGTATACTTGATCTGCATTTGCAGATGCATCACATTGGAAACGTAATTGTGCGCTGCTTGTAAAGTTATAGTTTGCTTTGTCTAGTGTAACAGAAGCCGTGTAAAATTGATTATTACTAAAGTCAGTACCACTTACATAAGCTTCTACGGTTGACCAGCTAGAACCATTGTAGATTTTTACAAAGAAATCTTCTCCAGTTTCCATACTATATGCATAGAATGTAAAGTCAACAGTAATTTGATCGTAAGACGTTGCATCAAAAGCATCAGACGTCATAGAAGAAGCGGTACTAGAATTATCACGCAAACGAATAGAGTAAGAACCTTCGCTAGATCTACTTCCATTATAACGAGCGCAGTCACCTCCTCCGTCATTCCAGTTACCAAATCCAGACTCAAAATAGTCACCATAGATTTGAGTAGTACTAGGAGTCGTTCCTCCTCCTCCGCCACCACCAGTGGATCCAAGGCAAGCTTGTTGTGTTTCGGTAGAAGTAAATGCAGCACCACTAATTAAGCTAGTACCACTCGCATCAACTAAGCTATAAGAACCATTACCATAAGAGCAACAGATTCCGTCACCATAACTATCATTAATTGTAAAGTCATAACAACCATCCGCTAAGCAGAATGTTTCTGTAATAGAAGCATCGCCATCAGCATAACCACTACCAGATTCAACCGTTTGACCAGCACTGTTTTTTAGTGTCCAAGA